>JAQVWQ010000042.1 GCA_028709615.1 Clostridia bacterium
TATACTCTTAAAAACGGCTTAAATACCTTTTTAATTGTGGTTACAGACAGCACGGGTTTATCCAGCTCAAACTATACTGTTAATATTACCAAAAGAGGGCCTGTTAAAGCGACGGTCAGCTACCAAAGCTTAACAATCAACGGCAAAAAGGTCAACAGCGCCGCCTACCTTGTAAACGACAATAACTATTTTAAGCTGCGCGATATAGCCTACGCCTTAAGCGGATCAGCTAAACAGTTTTCTGTCGGCTGGGACGAAAAAAACCAAATCATTACCGTCACTTCGGGCAAGTCATATAAGGCTACCGGCGACGAAATGAAAAAACCCACCGCGCCCAAGAAAACACCTTATTTAACCAACCATCGTTTAAGCATCAACGGTTCCATAATAAACGATATTACAGCCTACAACATCAACGATAATAACTATTATAAGCTGCGTGATTTAGCGGCAAAATTGAATTTTAGCGTAAGCTATGACGAAAAAACCCACTCAGTAAACATTACCACAACCGCCGGTTACAACGGCTAAACAAAAAAGGCTGCTCATTTGAGCAGCCTTTTTTATGTGACTAATATTTAAAATTGACTTAGATTATCCCAAACAGGTTTTAACTCATTATTTTGAATAGCCGTCACCACACGCACGACCTTGTCATTTATGGGTGTAGCAATACCTAAAGCTTTGCCTTCATCGGCGAGCTTGCCATTAATGTAATCTATTTCACATTCGGGCAAACCGGCGCGGATATCCTGTAGCATACTGGCCACCTCATTATAGCTGATAGCCACAAGCGCGCGCATTTGCTCATCGCCTTTGCGTAAAGCCGCTTCGTCCGCCGCATTAAAATTATCAACCGAAGGGCAGTATCCGGCCATTGACACAGGCTTAATGCCCTTTGCCGCTAAAACTGCGGCCCCCTCGCAGGAAAGCAAGGTCATTAAGCGACAAGCCCGGGCATCCTCTCCGGCCTGGCCAAAGGTACAGCCCAAGGAGGCCGAAACTCCGCTGATAGCACAGTTCATCACCAGCTTACTGTATTTTTCGGCCATAATATCACGGCTGACGGTCACTCCGCCCGCAGTTGCAAGTATTTGCTCTAACTTGCTAATACGCGGGGTAATTTTTCCGTCAAGCTCGCCTATATAGATATGCAGACTGTCAAACTCGGTTGTCAGTTCCACAATGCCCTCGCCGCGGTAAGCCGCTCCATGGAAAACGGATCCGGCAATCAACCTTTGTTGCCCGACGACTGCGGCAATTTTGTCCTCCGGAATACCGTTTTGCAAAGATACGACCACCGTATTTTTGTCAATACAATGAGCGATACCCTCTAAGGCGGCCACCATTGAGGTTTGTTTGGTTAAATGCAAAATATAATCAAACGGGCCCTGCGCCTTTTGGGGGCTGACAGCTTTAACGGGAATTGTCGCTTGATAAAGCCCCGTAATCCTGGCCCCGTACTTATTTAAGGCCGCAATTTTATGATGGTTGGTGGCAATCAGCGTGCAGTCATAACCGCCGCGCGTAATCAATGCACCCTCTAAAATGCCTAGCGAACCCGCACCTAATACAGCAATTTTCATAAGTAATTCCCCGGCTACTTTTCTACGAACTGCACCTCTACGCCGCTGGGATCTAAAACATAAAAGAATTTTAAGCCGCTGGGCGTAACAATGGGTCCGCGGTTAATTTTTATACCCTTTTCTGCGACGGTCTTCATCATCTCATCAAGGCTTTTGACCTCAAAACCTAAGGTGACACCGGTTCCGCGATTGCTGATTTTAACCTTGGGGTCAAAAATCAGTTCTACAGTCGAGCCGCCGCCGTCGGATAAAAAGCAAATTTCTGCGCCTGTGGGTGTTGTGTAACGCTTGGAGAGCTCTAATTCCACCAGTTTTTCGTAAAACTCTAAGGATTTTTCCAGATCGTCAACCATCAAAGTTGTCCAACACATTTTCATAATATTTTACCCCCTAAAATAATTAAATCAGGCTAAGTAATCAACAAGGCCGGCTGCGGCCAAGCATTACTATATTGTTGTTGTTTTATTCTCTGATTAAGATAAATAATCCTTTAAACAAATACAAATTAGACAAATTCAAGCAATTTGACAAAACCCAGCAAAAGTATTAACACAATCAGATTATAGCCGGTAAAAACCATTAAATACTCACCGCTTTGCGCCTGATAATTATGTGAGTAAATTCTAAAAGAAATCAGACTGGCAAGGGAAGCTACCAATGTCCCCAAGCCGCCGATATTAACACCCAAAAGCAAGGGTTTTGCCGCCTGTGTAAAGCCCGAGAGCATGATTGCCGCAGGTACATTACTAATCAGTTGGCTGCAGGCCACCCCCATTAATAACTCTCTGCCTGCTAAAATACTGCTTAAAAAGTTATTTATAACAAGAATGCTGCTGATGTTGCCGACGAAAATAAAAAAACAAACAAAGGTTGCCAGCAATCTGTAATCAACGGTTTTTAAAACCACACTGTCTAGCAAGGCAAAAACCAGTAAAACCGGCAACAGGCACAGACGATAATCCAAAATATTAACCACAGCCAGCAAACAAAGAGCAAATAACAAGAAGTAAATTAACAAACGCCTATAACTGGTTATTTGTTCTTGCGTTGTAAATATGGGCAGATTAAAAGCGTTACGCCAAAAAAAAACGGGAGCAACCGACAACAGATAACCAACCGCAGCAACCGGCCAAACAACGCCCAAAAAATCGTAGAGGCTCATTTGATAATATGTAAACAGATATAAATTTTGCGGATTACCGACAGGAGTCAGCATACTGCCCAAATTAGCGGCTACGGTTTGACAAACCACCAGCCAAATTAAAGCTCTGCCTGCTGTTTTTTGGAATATTACCAGCGTTAAAGGAACAATAACCAGCAAAGCCACATCATTGGTCACAGCCATTGCCAAAAAATAGGTTAAGCTGATTAACAGTAGGGCAATATTTTTTGCGCCTTGCGGTTTTGCCAAAAGCTTTGCGCATAAGACAGAAAATAAGTTAATACGCGCAAAGCCCTTAACCACTGCCATTAAGCAAAAAAGCAGCACTATTACCTGATAATTAATATAATTTACATAAGCTGCGGATGGTGGCACAAAAAGCATAGATATTAAAGCCGCCAGCAAAACCACAAACAAAAATAACTCTTTTCTTACCTCAAGCAGTAATTTGTGCATTTGGGGACTCCGGATTATCAGTCTGATATTTTTTTACCGTATTCTTAATTTAGCAAGACAAGCTTTATATTAATTTTTATATTTGCGCCTATTCATTTTTTCAATGGACCTTATTTATGTTGTTATTATGTCAAACGGGAAATTGGCCAAATAAGAACTAAAAAATGCAGGTTTTTTTATATTTGTTGCTTGCTTAAATTAATATTTTTGTTAAAAAATAAAAACATATATGGCATTATTATCTTATTATATCACAAATTTTAAATTAAGTATAAAATTTGTGCGGATAAAACTACGCAAACCAATGCAATAGGATAAGTTGCCGCATAAGCCGAAGCCACATCCTCGGTTCCCGAAACCTCAATTAAAGCAGCCAGCGACGGCGTACTGGTCATCCCTCCCGTTATTGCACCCAAATTGTTAAGAACCTCAAGCTTTAATACTTTTTTGGCAAAGAAATAGCCTCCCAGCATCGGTACTAAGGTTAAAATCATACCATATACAAAAAGTATATAACCGTTTTCACGCAAGACTTGCACAAAACCATGGCCTGCGTTAGTGCCAACAGCGGCATAAAAAAGCATTAAACCAAAAAGCTGAAGGTAATTAAGTGTTTCTTTTTTTACCTCTATACTTACCCAACCTATTTGCTTAAAATACCCGCAAAACAAACCGACCAAAAGAGGAGCACCCGAAGCACCAAGCGAAAAATCGGCACCACCGGGTAGCGGAATGGCTATTTTGCCCAACAGCAGCCCCACAATGCTGGCTGCCATAAAAATAAATATACCATAAGGGTCAAATTTTAATATTGTATGAGTGGTTTTTTTAGGTTCATGTACCGCTACTTTATCGTGTTCGTATTTGGCGCGTTCTTCTGCCATATTTAAGTGGAGCAGTTTGGGAACCAATTGCACAAACAAAATAACTCCTGCAACACCAAACGGATAGGCAAGGCCGTAACCGACTGATGCTAAATAACCGTCAGGACCTGCCGATTCGATAGCCGCAGCTAAGCCGGGGCTGCTGGTTAATCCGCCCGTCAACATTCCCACCCCTAAGGCCAAAGGAATATCGCCCAGCTCAATAATCAGCTTACAACAAACGGTGCCGATCAGGATAATAAAAATGCCCAGCACTACATAAGATTTAGCGTGCAATTTAAAATTGGCAAAAAAACCCGGGCCGGCTAAAAAACCAATTGAGCAGACCGTACATACCAAACCGAAAGTAAACATAGACTCATCTAAAGTTACGCCAAAATGGCCAAAAACCAAGCCCATAATCAGAACCCCGGCGCAGCCCAATTTGATACCTTTAATATTGATGCTGCCTAATAAATAACCCGAAGCAATTATTGCAAAAAGCATTAAGGCCTCTTTCATCACCCACTCCCCCCTACCTTTACAACAGTTATTTATATTTAATATAAACGAATTACTGGTAAAAAAACATTAAACGGCCAATTTTAAGATAATGGATTAAGGTTCTTATATTATAATCAATGACAACCCCGGCCAAAAGGATACTTTGTTGACAGCTTTTTCTTGTACCGCAGTATTAAAGCAATAAAAATACCTGTCAGCTTGAGCCTTAACAGCCTTTACCACAGGTTATAAACAGGAGAGGACTTTATCTGCTTGCTTATCTTATTTTGCTGACTAACCAACAAGGCTACACATTCTTCGCAATCGGCTTTACTGTCTGTAAACATTTTTTATCCCCTTTCAAAATAATAATTATAAGAATAATTACCTAGCTTTGCCTTTAATGTAACACCGGCAGGATGTAAAGTCAAATATCGCTTAGGCATAATATTTATAGCATATATGCATAAATGTTTTTATTGCCTTATTATATATCATCTGCTATAATATAACATAGTAAACAAATTAAACATCGTCATTTAAACATAATATAGCAACAGTGTATTAATATTGCTAAGGAGTGATAACCATTAACCTTCAGGATTTGCGCTATTTTTGCTCCGTAGCCGAACACGGAAGTTTTACCAAGGCGGCTTTAAGTTTGCATATTGCCCAACCGACCGTCAGCCGCCAAATCAAACAGTTAGAAAACGAATTGGGCATCAAGCTTTTTGAGCGCAATTCGCGCAATTTGGTTTTAACCCCCGCTGGAGTGTTATTTCGCGAGCGCTGCCAAACCCTGCTGGGAATACTGGATCTTTCGGTCAAAGAGGTATCTTTATTAAGCGAAGAAATCTGCGGACAGCTGTCATTCGGTTCTATTATTACTTTAGGCTCCTATTTTCTTGCGGATTTAATTAAAGAATACCACACTCTTTACCCCAAAGTTACCTATCAGCTTTGGCACGGCACTTCTTTTGAGATTTTGGAACAGCTCAACAACAGAATCATTGAAGTAGGCTTTGTCAGCGCCCCCTTTAACACCGGCTGTTTTGAAGGCCTGCCGCTTTTTACAGCTAATTTAGGTATATTTATGCCGCAAGACCGACAAATCGGCGAGAAAGAAAATTGTATCAGTTGGGCGGAAATAGAAAATGCACCGCTAATTGTTCCTCAGCGGTACAGCCGTACTGTAGAGCATATTTTTAAAGAGAATAATTTAGGCTTACCTTATGTGATCTGCGACAGTAATTCTTTTAATTTAGGTCTGCTGCTGGCTGACAGCGGTATCGGCTACGCTATTAGTCCGACCTTGGGCAAACGGGCTTACTCTAATACATCATTGACGCACAAAACGCTGACTGAGCCGAAAAACACCATTGAGTATTATGTTATCTGGCGCAAGAATGATGCTCTTTCCGCGCCGGCAAAAAAGCTGATCGATTTATCTACCAAATGGGGCAAACAATATAATAGCTAAAAAAAGGCTGTATCACCTAAAGGTGATACAGCTTAATATTTTATTATAACCTGTATAAACGCGCCAAGCCGCCGTCAGCCGTTTCTCGGTAATTGCAATTCATATCCTTGCCCGTATAATACATTGTTTTTACAACCATATCAAATGATATTTTACGGGTAAAGGTTAAAAAATTGGCCAAAGTGACGGCGTTAATCGCCCTCATAGCAGCTACCGCGTTACGCTCTATACAGGGGATTTGCACAAGTCCGTCAATCGGATCGCAGGTCAGCCCCAAATGATGCTCCATTGCAACCTCAGCCGCATATTCTATTTGGTCAATCCCCATGCCAAACAGCTCGGCCAAGGCCGCTGCCGCCATAGAGCAGGCTGTTCCGATTTCGGCCTGACAACCGCATTCCGCCCCGCTGACAGAGGCGTTAGTTTTGACCAAAGCCCCAATAATGCCGCCAACGGCCAGAGCATTAATAATTTGTCGGTCGCTATAGCCTTTTTCATCTCGATAATATTTTAATACGGCAGGCACAACCCCACTGGAGCCACAGGTGGGCGCAGTAACAATAATGCCGTTATCCGCATTTTGCTCACCGACGGCAAAAGCATAAGAACAAACAATCCTGTTTTCGTAAGTCGATTTACTTTCATCCATATGCCGCTGGTTAAAAAGCTGCTGAGCGCGGCGATGTACCGACAAGCCTCCGGGTAAAAGCCCTCCTGTGGAAAGGCCTTCGATAATGGATTTTTGCATTACATCCCAAATTTCGTTCAGGTATGCAAAAATCCCCTCGCCCTCCTTTTGCCGCACATATTCGCTGATGCGGATATTATGCGTTTTGCAGTATTCGGCAATTTCGGCAAAGGTATTTTCGGCGTAAACATCGGCTTCAACACTTTTTAGCTCGCCTTCGCAAATAATGTCGCCGCCGCCGATACTGATATAACGGGCTTTAAGAATTTGTTTATTATCCCCAAAAGCCGTAAAATCCATTGTGTTTTCGTGAGGAAGTTTAATGCTATCGTCTAAATTCATTATCACTTTAACCGTAAAAGGCGCCAGAGCTTTAATGATTGTACTGTCTGTTTGGTGCCCCTTACCCGTTTTGGCCAATGAACCGTACAGTGTGACTTCGATAAAATCGGCCTTGACAATTTTGCTCTTAAAGTCTAAGGCAGCCTTTTCCGGCCCCATAGAATGAGAGCTGGACGGCCCCGGACCGATTTTATAAACGTCCTTGATTGACTTCATAAAGCACCTCACAGTTTTACTGATTTAGTTACATTCTAACATAAAACGGCTGATAGTCAATAATTAACCAATAAAATAGCGATCTGTGTTTAATTGTCTATTACACCGCATTATCTGTCAGCTTAGTAAATAAAAAAATCTCAGACTTTTTAAGTCTGAGATTTGGTCGGAGCGACAAGACTTGAACTTGCGGCCTCTACCACCCCAAGGTAGCGCTCTAGCCAAACTGAGCTACGCCCCGCTATGCGCGTGATGCTCACGCGCCGACTTTTAAATTATATGATTTATTAGCTGTTTTGTCAAGGGTTTTTTGTCAGATAAAAAAGAATTTTGCTAATCTCTATCTAAGCCAAAGGCAGTATGCAAAGCTATTGCAGCATCTTTAATTCTGTCCGCATCAACAATGCAGGAAATCTTGATTTCGGAAGTTGAGATCATATGAATATTGATATTGTTATCCGCCAGCACATGGAACATATTAGCCGCAACTCCCGGACGGGTAATCATACCGGCGCCGACTAAAGAGATTTTAGCCACATCGTCACGGGTATCAAAACCCTCGGCGCCCAGCTCTTTAACAACGGCATTCATCACGGATTTGACCTTCCAGGCATCATCCTTACCCGTAGTAAAGGAAAGGTTTTGTTTTTCTCCGGGAGTTCCTCTGCCGCTTTGAATAATCATATCCAAATTGATTTTTTCATTGGCAAGGGAAGAAAAAATCAAATCGGCAACCCCCGGCTGATCGGGAATACCATACAAGTTTACCTTCAAGACATTCATATCGTGGGCAACGCCGCAAACCACCAAGTCTTTTTCTAATTCTTTAAACACATTCGCAACCTCCTTGACGATTGTACCTTCGTTTTGATTAAAGCTGGAGCGGACACAGAGAGGAATACCGTTTTGTTTTGCTACCTCTACGCTGCGGGGCTGCAATACCAAGGCTCCCATCGCAGCCATATCCAACATTTCGTCATAGGATATTTCCGGAATTTTCCACGCCTTTTTAACAACGCGAGGATCAGCGGTATAAACCCCATCTACATCCGTATAAATTTCGCAAATCTCAGCCTTTAAAGCTACGGCCATTGCTACGGCGCTGGTATCGCTGCCACCGCGCCCTAAGGTGGTAATATCGCCGTTAGGTGCTAAGCCTTGAAAACCGGTAACGACAACTATTTTTCCGTCGTTCAGCTCGGATAAAACGCGTTTTGTATCAATGTCAATAATTCTGGCTTTTGAATAAACACCGTCCGTTTTATAGCCGGCCTGCGGACCTGTTAAGGAAACCGCCGGGTATCCCATATCGCAAAGCAGCATGGCCATTAAGGCCACGGACTGCTGTTCGCCTGTAGATAAAAGCATATCCATTTCTCTTTTACAAGGGTTGGTTGAAAGCTGAGCCGCTAATTCAATTAAATCATCGGTCGTATCCCCCATCGCCGATAAAATAACCACTACCTGATTGCCGGCTTCGGCAGTCTGTAAAATGCGCTCGGAAACGCGGCGAATTCTTTCCGGATTTGCCACCGAGCTGCCACCAAATTTTTGTACAACAATAGTCATCCTGTTTCCTCCGCAATTAGATTTTATCTGATAATCGTTGTTCCCGCCAAATCAACGGACAACGAATGATATTTACTGATAGTATTTTCTGCGGCAAAAGCCTCTATCATCGCATTGCCGATAGCCTCTGAGTTATTTTTGGCAGTAAAAGCAATAATAGTCGAGCCTGAACCGGAAAGAGCCGCAGCTAATGCCCCCGCCTTTTTTGCCGCCGTACAAGCGGCCTCTCCGCCGGGTATTAACGGTAAGCGAAAAGGTTGATGCAGGGAATCCTTAACCGAGGCGGCAAAAAGCTCCAAATCGCCCGTAGCTATTGATAAAGCCAGCAGGGAGGCATGAGAAGCATTAAAGACAGCGCTTTTAAAATCCACCTTTTCCGGCAGGCTTTGACGGGACTTTTCCGTTGGCATTCTAAACTCGGGAATAGCCACCACAGCTTTTAATCGCGCAGGCGGCGTAATGCGACAGGTCGTAATTTTGTCACCATCCTGAGCGCAAGCCACAAAACCGCCACAAAGTGCGGCAGCCGCGTTATCGGGGTGCCCCTCCATTTTAGTTGCCAACTGCAAAAGCCGCGTCATTTTTAACGGCTCGCCCAGAGCGTAATTTGCCATTTTCAAACCGCCGACAATAGCAGCTGAGCTGCTACCTAAACCGCGTGAAGGCGGTATATTGTTTGTCATAGCAACCTTAAGACGCACATCGCCGGCTCCGACCTCGTTATAAAGCATTTGCGCAGCCTTAATAACCATATTTGAAGCATTACGGTAGAGGTAGCTTTCACCTTCTCCGCTGATGGTAACGGCCAGTTGATCGGCTTTTTCAAATGAAATATAATTGTAAAGCGAAAGCGCTAAACCAAAGCTGTCGAAACCAGGGCCCAAATTGGCGGAAACAGCTGGTACGCGAAGTGTAATCATTTATTATACTACTCCTCCACGCGAATTATATTCTCGACGGCATCAACACATTCCAACTTGCCGATTTGCTCAACAGCACGCATAAAATCGGCATGACGGACAGCATGAGTAATGACAACGATTTCCGCGTTGTGCTCGGATATCCAGCGTTTTTGCATAGCAGAAGCAATAGAAACATCTTCATTACCCAAAGCCTTGGCGATAGCGGCAAAAACACCGGCGGCATCTTTGGCATTAATTCTGATGTAATATTGACTGATTGTATCATCAAGAGATTTGATTGGATAAGAAGCAAAACAGGTGCAGTTAATTCTGCCGCGGGTTTGTAAACAGATATTGCGGGCAGCATTAATCACATCGCCCAAAATCGCGCTGCCTGTCGGCAAAGCACCGGCGCCGCGGCCTGTAAACATTGCTTTATCGACATCATCACTTTCTATATAGACGGCGTTATAGCTATCCCGAACGGTAGCTAAGGGATGGGTTAAAGGAATCAACGCGGGATGAACGCGTACTTCTATCTGCCGGCCGTCACATTTGGCTATACCCAGCATTTTAATTGCGTAGCCAAATTCTTTGGCGTATTGAATATCCCACTGGCTGATTTTGGTAATGCCTTCTACAGGCACTTGTTTATCTTTAACACGGCTGTTAAAGGCCACCGAGGCCAAAATAGCAATTTTACGGGCGGCATCTAAGCCTTCTACATCGCTGGTAGGATCAGCTTCGGCATAGCCCAAATCCTGCGCTTGTTTAAGCGCTTCGGCAAAAGGCAGGTTATTTTCGCTCATAGCGGTTAAAATATAGTTTGTTGTACCGTTGACAATACCCATAATGCTATTGATTTTATCGGCTGCCAGGCTTTCTTTAACAACCTGAATAATTGGGATACCCCCCGCCACAGCCGCCTCAAACAGCAAATCAACGCCGTTTTCTTCGGCTAGAGCCAAAAGCTCGTCGCCATGTGAGGATATTAAATCTTTGTTTGCCGTAACAACACTTTTACCGTTCTTTAAGGCTGTTGAGATAATTTGCATAGGCAAGTTAATACCGCCGACAACTTCTATAATAATTGAAATAGTCGGGTCGGTTATTAAATCATGCCAATCATCGCTGATTATTACATCCTGCAGACCAAGCTCCGAAACCAGCTTACTTGCGCGCTCTAAATCTTTATCGGCTATGCGTGCCAAACGAATTTTTGTCAATCTGTTAGCAATTAACTCTGCATTGCGGGCTAAAATAGTTACTGCTCCACCGCCTACTGTACCAACACCAACAATGCCTATATTGATTGTGTTACTTTTATAAGTAGTCATATTAATTACCTCGCCATTTATAATTTTTTTGCGGTATAATAAAAAATATTATATCATTTTCTTGATTTTAATGCAAGTGCTTTGCTTTTTTAAAACAAAAAACACCGTTGCGGTGTGTGCTAATATAGGTATTAATCCGCAAAAAAACTTAACATAGTTGCAACTTGCGGCAATGTTGTTTTTTAGTGCTTGCTTTAAAGCCCGAATGCGCTGATATAAAAAGTTAGGATTGTATAATGCGTTATTTAGTTATGTTTTCTGCCCATAATCATATAATTTTGTGAAAGGGGGCTATAAATTTGAAAGTTGCAATTCTTACGATGTTTAACGGACTTAGTAATACCTATTCGCTTGTCAATGTTGTTGCCGAACACTTAAAAATGCTGCTGGATGCCGGAATAGAAACGAAAGTGCTTGTCAGTGAGGACTGCAAGGACAATGAAAGGCATGGTATATTTGCAGACGAACATCTGGAATGGGTTAAAATAACCAACCGGCTTGGAGACAGTCAAATCCACTGGTACGACTATGCACAGCCGGACGGCGAGCTCCATGCTGCTTTTTTTGATGAAGCAAATGCAATTGCAGAAGATTTTGTGACTCATTTGTCAGATGTTGATGTCTGTATCATGCACGATATTCATTATCAGGGATGGCATTTGATACATAATGTTGCAATCAGAAAAGCCCAAGGAAAACTGCCGAATATTAAATTCATTGCGATGACCCATTCAGCACCTGTCAACAGACCGCCTAATCCCCAATATCCATTTTCCTGCCGATATACCCCCATGCCGAATACAACTTATGTTTATCCCACACTGTCCGGTATACCGGCTCTTGCAAAGCAATATAATGTCCCTGATGGAAAATGCAGAGCTATTTATAACAGCTTGGATCTTATCTCTATGATGAGCGACGATATTAAAGCAATTCATAAAGAAATGGATTTGCTCAGCCCGGATATCCTGATCG
>JAQVWQ010000132.1 GCA_028709615.1 Clostridia bacterium
TTATTAAAAAAGGCATTACAGAGTACCAATTAGTTTTTAAGCACGGTTTTTCCTCCCATATTTTGCACCGTATGAAGCACGGAGAAACGATAACCCTAAAAACCTTAGATACGCTGTGTTTTATTCTTGATTGCGATATTAACGATATAATCAAATATGTTAAAGATGAATAAAGAACTGCCCAAAAACGGCAGTTCTTTAATATAAATTTGATTATATGGCAAATCGATTCTATTTACAGTTTGCCGATAGCCTGTCCCGCCAAAATACCGGTGGCAAAAGCCCAATGCAAATTATAACCGCCGCAAAAACCGACCGCATCCAAAAGCTCGCCGCACAAATAAAGGTCCGGGCAACACTCAGATTGCATTGTATGAGCATTAACCTCAGACAAAGGCACACCGCCTGCCGTTACCTGCGCCTGCTCAAAGCCGAGTGTGCCGCCTACCGGCGTGCGCCAATCCTTTAAAGCGCCGGCCAAACGCGCCAACACCTGCTCACTCAAAGAGCCTACAGGCCGCGACAAGGGAGCAATATCTTGTGATTTCATCACCATATAACCGATTTTTTTAGCCAGCGTACCCAGCAAAAAATTCTCCAGCGGCTCGGCGCCCCATTCAGCCATTCTTTGGTTTAACATATCCGTTAAAGCAGCCTTGCTGATTTCGGGGAAAAAATCCAAGCTTAATTGGTAACGGCCTTTTTGCAAATAACAGGATAGCTGCAGGGCGGGAATACCCGAAAGCCCGTAATCCGTAAACAGCACCTCGCCGCTTTCGGCAGCAAGCTCCCTGCCCTCGCAAATCAGGTGCAAACAAACTTCGGCGCGAATACCCTTTAAGGCTTTAAAATAATTATTTGCGGTTTTAATAGGCACAAGGGCGGGGTAAAGAGGCGTTATACTATGCCCCAAACTCTGCGCCAAAAAAAAGCCCGAACCGTCCGCGCCCAAGGCCGAAGAGGCTTTACCGCCCGCCGCCAAAAGCAAACGATCGGCTTTTAAAGCTCTTCCGTCTTCGGCCGTCAGCAAAAAACCGTCACGCCTGCGGCTGATCTTTTCTACCGCAAAATCGCTGCAAACCTGAATATTGTTACGGCGCAGTGAGAATAAAAGCAGATCCAGCACCATTGCGGCTTGATTGCACTTAGGATAAATTCTGCCCTGCTCGCGCTCGGTGCACAGCAAGCCCAAATCGGCAAAAAAATCCGTAACTGTTTCGGTGGGCATTTGCGCTAAAAACTCTTCAAGATTTTTTTGCTCTTTACTTAAATAGAATTGGGGAGCGATGCAAGCGTTGGATAAATTACAGCGGCCGTTGCCTGTGGCCAGCAGTTTTTTGCCGACACGCTCCAACCGTTCTGCAATAATGATTTGTGCCGCGCCGCCTACTGCCTTTGCCGCGGTTATTGCCGCCGCCATACCTGCCGCGCCGCCGCCAACAATGACGATATTTTTCATTTTTACTAACCCATCCTTACCTTAAATAAAACAGCCCTGCGGATTTACAGCCGCTGATCTACCGCTAGGCCCTGATTGCCCGCGCCTATTTGCTCACAAGCCGTTAGTTCTCTCATTCGGCCCATTTAATACAATCCTTGCCGCTTTTTTTACCCTCATACATTAATCTGTCCGCTTCAAGCAGCAACGAGCTAAAGTTAGAATTTTTGTTCATTTCGACAACACCAAAACTGCAAGTAACGGTTATCCCTTTAATAAAAGAACCCATCCTTATATAATTCTTAATTCTTTCCGTCAGTTTTATTGCGTTTGCCAAATTAACATTGGATAATAGCATAATAAATTCATCACCGCCCCAGCGGGCTAAAATATCAGAGCTGCGCAATTGGCTTTTAATCAGCTCTGCCAAGTGAGCCAAAACAAAATCACCCGCGGTATGACCATAACGATCATTGACGATTTTCAGGTCATCAACATCTATAAAAACCAAAGACAACGGCAAGCCCTGCCTTTTGCAAAATTCTATCCATCTTTCGGCCTCTGCTTCCATTTTAAACCTGTTAGCCGTATTGGTCAAGTAATCGGTAGAGCTGATCTGTTGCAACTCGCGTTTTGCCTGAAACTCTTTAAACTGATGCTTTTCGGTATTTTTTGCGGCAACGGCACAAAAAAGAACAGTAACAATCACATAGGTAACAGCAGCAAGGAGCTCGGATCGATTTAAGGTGTCTATAAAATATGTAGCGCAAATAAAAAAAGCAGCAGAGCCGGACAAAGCAAGACAGAGCATATTTTTAAATTGGTTTGGCACAAAAAAGAAAATTATATTTAACATTATCATGCCGATAGTCTGTATCAAAAAGCTCGGCTGATTGTACTGACTAAAAACAAAAAGAAAAATGGCCAGAGCCAGTATTTCAACAATTGTCGTGATAACAGAAAACTGTTTAAAGGATTTTATGTTTTTAATTTGTAAATGTACTGTCAAAAGAATCAAAGAAAAGAAAACCCTTAATATGATTATGGTGACCCTTTTGGCTGTACTGTCAATAAGTATTATATCGGGTATCAAAAACAACAGATTAATCAGGCCGGCAATAAAAATCAGGATACGGATATATTTTTGCGAAACTGTTAATTTATAATCATAATAAGAAGCCTGGATATCGGACAACGAAGCCGCCGCGCTTATTAAAAAATTTTTTATCAAACCTTTCACCTCGATAACCAAAAAACATAAAAACACTTGCGATTTTACTGCATTATTTTAGCACTTGAACAAAATTAAGTCAATCTCGTTATAAAAAGAGATATTTTTGTGAATAAACAAAGTTGTTAGTTTATGGGTTAATTTGTCGAATAAAACTATTATACGCTTTATAACATACAAAATCCCCTGCCAAAGGCTTAATTATCGGCAGGGGATTTAAACTTTTGTGG
>JAQVWQ010000133.1 GCA_028709615.1 Clostridia bacterium
GGCCGCGTCGTCGGCACTGATTAAATTAGCGATATTGGCCGCAGCGCAGTTAAAGCTGCTGCCCGAGGCATTGAGCTTGGGCAGAGAAATCACCGTATCGACCTCGGCCAAGGTTCGCGGCAGATACAGGCCGTTTAAGGACAAGGGCTGCGCCAGCTCTAAATAAAACTGCTCGTCCGCACCTAAATCACGAAAAACAGCTCCAAATTTTTCAGCGATTTTATTATAGCCTGCAAACTGTAGATTATCAGTCAGCTTTTGCCCCGGCAGCACTTTTTCGCCGATAATGATTTTACTTGCCCCCAGCTCGGCGGACATCATTACCATTGCTTCCACCAGTATGGCGGAAGTAACATCATAACGGACATTGCCTGTGCAGTCGGCGCAGTCGGGTTTGATTAAAACCGTATCCCCCTGCTTAACAAGGCTTTCGACACCGCCAAAGACGGTCAGCATATCACCGATACCATGCATCAGCATTTCGGCAGGCAGAATATCGGGTGTTTTCCATAAACAAACGGCAGTCATAAATTATGCTCCTTAAAAATTATTTTTTTCTTATATTTAACAATCGTCTTTTATTGTAAGTAAAACAAAAAATACCACTATTTATTTATTTTAACAAATCTGTAATTAAATAGCAACCGATATATTAAAGAACGCTGCCGATAATACAGCCTATAAATTATAATAACCGCATACTTTTTTTAACAGCTATTACCAACTTTTTTTATTAATTTAATAAGATAATTATTTTGATATCTTTTTTATAATGGCAGCTTAGTCTTGTAATAAAAAAGTATTTATAGTATAATTTATATAAATATTTTAATATTTTTTGCCAAAGCTGCCGTTAAAAGCATAATTTAATTAATAATAATTATTA
Organism: Clostridia bacterium; assembly: GCA_028709615.1. Lineage (GTDB taxonomy): Bacteria > Bacillota > Dehalobacteriia > UBA4068 > UBA4068 > JAQVWQ01. The sequence goes on from JAQVWQ010000133.1 coordinate 887, forward strand.
TTTATGTAATCTAGTCACAGAAATATAATTTATTTTAAAATATAATACAGAAAATACAAAATATAATAATTTTATCTTTAAGGAGGTTTAAGTAATGAAAAAATATGTCTGTATGATTTGCGGTTTTATCTATGATGAAGCTGCGGGAATACCTTCTGCCGGCATAGCCCCCGGAACCGAATGGCAAGATTTGCCCGAAGACTGGGTATGCCCTCTTTGCGGCGCAGCCAAGACAGATTTTGAAGAGCAGCAAGAGCAAGCTGCTCCCAAGACGGCTGAGCCGGCAATAAACGAAAACGATGGCGAGCTCAGAGAGCTATCCCCAGGGGAGCTGGCCGCTTTATGCTCCAATTTGGCCAAAGGCTGCGAAAAACAGTACTTAAAGGAGGAAGCGGCTCTGTTTAGCGGGCTTGCAGACTATTTTACAACCAAAACTCCCGCCACTGATAAGGCTGATTTTGGTTCCTTGCTTGAGCTTATACAAAAAGATCTTAACGAAGGCTATCTTAATGCCAATGCCGTTGCCAAAGCCAAGTCGGACCGCGGCGCACAGCGAGCCCTGGTCTGGGGCGAAAAGGTGACCCGCATCCTCAACTCACTGCTGAGCCGCTATGAAAAAGAGGGCGATGCTTTGATCAAAAACACCAATGTTTATGTTTGTGAGGTTTGCGGATTTTTATATATCGGCGATACGCCTCCGGAGCTTTGTCCTGTTTGCAAAGTACCGAGCCGAAAGCTTACCAAAATAGAAAGGGGGTAATTCAAATGAAAAAATTTGCGGTCAGAAACATCAGCTTATGCACAAAGGATTGTTTGTGCTTGTATGTTTGCCCTACGGGAGCAAGTGATACCGAGGACAGTATTATTGATGTTACAAAATGCAGCGGCTGCGGCGACTGCGCGGCAGCTTGTCCCTCCGGTGCAATATCAATGGCGCCTGTTACATATCCACCCCAGCAACCGAAAACCAATAGCGTAATTAATGCTATGAATAAGCTGTCGCAAAGTAAAACGATACAGGAAAAGACGGCAGCAGAAATTGCCAGGGTAACAGATAACCCCGTTTTACGCCAATTAGCCCTGGCTGTTGCAAAATCCAACCGCTTAATGGCTGAAGATATTTTACGCGAATCAGGCTATATGCTTCCCCAAAGCAACAATACTCACGAGTTTTTGGTATCCCTGTTAAAAACCTCTGACAAGGATTTCCCCAAAGAGGCCGTAGAAAGCTTACTAAAGCTAATACCAAATAATGAAAAAAAAGAAACGGAGGAAATGAAAATGGAAAAATGGCGTTGTACTGTATGCGGTTATATTCATGAAGGACCTATGACTGAGGATTTTAAATGCCCTCGCTGCAAACAGCCCGCATCTGTATTTGTAAAGGTTGAGGAGGAAGCTCAAAAGAGCGCTAACCCCTACTCAGGCACAAAAACCGAAAAGAATTTGGCGGAAGCCTTTGCGGGTGAAAGCCAGGCCAGAAACAAATACACTTATTTTGCCAATGTCGCGCAGCGTGAGGGCTATGACCAGCTGGCCGAGCTGTTTTTAAAAACCGCCCGCAACGAGCAGGAGCATGCCCGTATTTGGTTTGAAGAGCTGGGACATATTGGCAATACGGCAGAAAATCTGCTGGCGGCGGCTGAAGGCGAAAACCATGAGTGGACAGATATGTACGAACGCATGGCTAAAGAAGCAGTCGAAGAAGGCTTCCCCGAATTAGCAGAGCGCTTCCGCAAAGTGGGCGCGATTGAAAAAGCACACGAGGAGCGTTACAGAGCACTGCTTAAAAATGTGGAAATGCAAAAGGTCTTTGAAAAAAGCGAAGAAATAATCTGGGAATGTCGTGTTTGCGGACACCTGGTAATAGGTAAAAAAGCTCCCGAGGTATGCCCCGTTTGTAAATTTGCCCAAAGCTATTTTGAAGTCAGAAAAGAAAATTATTAAATTCAAAACACTCATAAAACAAAAC
>JAQVWQ010000134.1 GCA_028709615.1 Clostridia bacterium
TTTAAAGAAGGGGTATCCGATCTTTTTACCCGGATGTCCGCCATCGGCAAAAGCGTAAAAATAATCGAGGGTCATACTGTTTTGGTCAATTTTGGCATTGACCAGCAATTAAACCCCGACTCTGACGACAACGGCAGCACCGACGACGAGGTTTTTGCTTCCGCCCAAGCCGCTCTTGAGCAGGGGACGGATCTAACCTTTGTCCATTTCCACGGAATAGATGATGCCGAGCATTCCTTCGGCCCATACTCTTCCGAAGCACAAAAAGTTATTGAAGCCAATATCGAATATGTCGATCAGCTGCTAGAAGGCTTTGAGGGCTTTGTGATTATCTGCGCCGACCACGGCCAGCATAACAGCAATGATGAGGCAAAACCCGGCACTCACGGCATTTTATGCCCCGAAGATATGCTTGTTCCCCTAATCACATTCAGCAAATAAAGAGGTAAAAAAATGAAAAAATCCACAATCATACTCACTGTTGTTATTTTGGTTTTAGCGCTTGCCGTCGGCGGCTTTGCCTATCTTAACCGCGGCAATATCGAACAAAAACAAGAGCTGCAGGACAGTAAACAATTTTACATCAAGCAAGGCGGCCAAATCCTTGCCACCGTCACAATGGACGATATTGAGTCTGCCGGTCTGCAGGATATCGACGCTATTTTAGATACCAGCGAAACAGAGCCCGCCCCCGTACAATTTACGGGCGTGGAGCTTTCAAAGCTGCTGTCTTATAAAAATATTGAAACAACGGGTGTTACTGCCTACGAATTTATGGCCTTGGACGGCTACGCATCAGCTGTCACCGCCGAAGAAGCCGCTACTCCCGACAATGTTTATATCGTTGTTAAGCAAGACGGCAAATGGCTGAAAAATAAAGGCGAAGGCGGTATGGGACCTTATTTAATGATTATCAAAAGCTCTGAATTTTCTCAGCGCTGGTGTAAATTTGTCGAGGCGGTAAATTTAAAATGAATGCCCTGGCTGCTCACAACTTAACCTTTGCCTATCCGGGCGGCAAGGCTTTGTTCAGCAACCTCAGCCTTTGCCTTAATCAAGGCGAATGTGTGGCTTTAACCGGGCCGTCGGGCTGCGGAAAATCCACGCTTTGCTATTTACTGGCGGGCATTATCCCCCGCAATATCGACGGCGAGTTTACGGGGCAGGCTTTGGTTTTTGGCCGTCCCGTAAACGAAATTCCCTTAAACGAGCTGGTTCAGCAGCTGGGTATCGTTTTGCAAATACCCGACAGCCAGCTTTTTTCTCCCACTGTTGAGGACGAGCTGGCCTTCGGCCCGGAAAACCTTTGCTTAAGCCGTCAGGAAATGCGTGAGCGCATTGATGAGGCTTTAGCTTTGGTAGGTATGGAAGAATACCGTTTGGCTCACCCCGACCGTCTTTCGGGCGGCCAAAAGCAGCTGATTGCCTTGGCTGCGGTTTTAACCTTAAAACCGCAGATTTTGATTTTTGACGAGGCCTTATCGCAGCTTGACGACGAGGCCACCGCCAGAGTCAAAACCGTTATTGCCGACTTAAAAAAGCAGGGCAAAACTATTTTAATGGTTGAGCACGACCCCGATAATTTAGATATCGCCGACCGTATTTACAGCTTTGAAAACGGTTTTCTAAAGGAGGCAGGCCTATGAGCGCTCCTGTTATTGTCCTGCAAAATGCCGTTTATAAATACCCTAAGGGCAGTTTTTCTTTAAACTGCCCCGCTTTGCAATTATTTGCCGGAGAGCTGGCGCTGATTTTGGGCCCCAACGGCAGCGGCAAAACGACCCTTTCCAAGCTGGCCTGCGGCATTTATAAACCCGACAGCGGCCAACTTTTGTTAAACGGCGAATCGGCCAACGGCTTTTCGCTGGGCAAAATCGGCAAAACCGTCGGCTACCTTTTTCAAGAGCCCGGCCGTCAGCTTTTTGCTACCAACTGTTTGGAGGAGCTGACCTTTGTCGGTGAAATCAAGGGCGCAAACAAAGAGCAAACCGCCGCCCGCGCCGAGGATATATTAAAACGCTTCGGCCTTTTTGAGTTGCGCGAGCGCAGTATCTACCGCCTTAGCCGCGGCGAAAAGCAACGGCTGGCGCTCTGCGGTATCTTAATGCAAAATCCCCTTTATATTATTTTGGACGAACCGACAACCGGGCTGGACAAGCAGGCGCGGCAGGTGTTGTACAATACCATTGACGAGCTGCTGAGCCAAGGTGTCGGCTTAGCCGTCATCAGTCACGACCATGAGGTAATCGACCGCTATACGCAAGCCAAAATAATTAAGGTGGCAAACGGGGAGGTGCTGGCATGAAAAGCTGTGACCCCCGCACCAAGCTGCTTGCTATTTTACTTTTAACCTCTTTGGCCATCATTTTTCGTAATCCCTTGTGGATGTTCGGGCTGGCTTTCGCCTCCTTGTTTTTTGCCCTGGTCATGGGCACTGATTTTGCCGCCTTTTTAAAACGCTTTCGCCATTTTATTACACTTTTAATAGGAGTGGCCTTTGTGCAGGTAATCTTTGTCCGCACAGGGGCGCCGATGTTGAGCGTCGGCGACTTTACGCTGGTTTATTCCGACGGCTTTAACCGCGGCGTTGCCACAGGTATCCGCTTTTTTGTTATTTTATGCGCAGCCTCGATTATGGCGGCAGAAAACCACCGCCGTGTAACCCAAAGCCTGCTGCAAATGAAGGTGCCTTATGTCTTTGCCTTTATGATGTCGATTGCCTTTCGCTTTTTGCCGCTTTTTGCGACGGCCTTTACCGAAGCCATTACGGCTTTGCAGCTGCGCGGCATTGATTTAAAAGAGGTGCCGCTCGGCAAAAAAATCCGCGTTTTTACTTATCTGCTGCTGCCCGTTAT
>JAQVWQ010000135.1 GCA_028709615.1 Clostridia bacterium
CGGCGCAACGCCAATCAGCGGCTGCTGACCGATGTGTATTTTTTGCGCTTAGCGGCTTTTTTGCGTAAGCGTAACTAAAAAACTTGTGTTTTAGTCCGTTTTGGGTTAAAATAAACCTTATGAGGCAGATATAAATTGGAGGACATATGGAAAAGATAGTAGGTGTCCGTTTTAAAAAAGCAGGAAAAATATATTATTTTCGTCCAAACGACACTGTGTTAGCAGTTGGCGATAATGTAATTGTCGAAACTGTCCGCGGTATGGAGTTCGGTACGATTGTGATAGGTGAGCGCGGAATTGACGAAAGCGAGCTGGCCAATCCCTTAAAAGACATTTTGCGTAAGGCCACAGAAGAAGATTTGCGCCAATATGCCGAAAACTGCGAGGCCGAAAAACATGCTTTTGATATTTGTTTAGAAAAAATTGCCAACCACCAGTTGCCAATTAAGTTGATTGAGGTTTCATATAATTTTGATGTCAGCAAAATTATTTTTTATTTTACGGCAGACGGACGAATTGACTTTCGCGAGCTGGTCAAGGATTTGGCTTCGGTCTTCCGTACCCGCATTGAACTGCGGCAAATCGGTGTGCGCGATGAGGCTAAGGCTTTAGGCGGCTACGGCTGCTGCGGCCGCGAGCTGTGCTGTCATGCTATACTGGGCGATTTTCAGCCCGTATCTATTAAAATGGCCAAAAAACAAAATTTATCGCTTAATCCTGCCAAGATTTCCGGTATCTGCGGCCGTTTGATGTGCTGCCTTAAATATGAAAACTATGATGATGATACGCGTCCGCGCTGTGCCTTTAATTACAGTCAGCTGGAAACAGATGATGACGATGATTCTATTACCTCGCTGGAGGATTAAAAATGAGTCTTTCTGCAGAAATTAAACAATGGCAGGCGAAGCTGGCGCAGCTGATGGACGAGGGAGATCAGCTGCTGGCTCGTGCCGAGGCTTTGGAGCGGCAAAATGCCGTCCTGCAGGACCGTTTAGCGGAACGCAAGGACGAGGGCGGTTTGGCTCCTTTAAAACGCCTTTATGATGAGGGTTTTCACATTTGCCCCGCTCACTTTGCCGAGGGGCGCGATGAGGATTGCCTTTTTTGCCTGTCATTTTTGCACAACGAGGGTTCTGTGCCGCATAAAGGAGAATAATAATGGAACAAACAGAAAAACTTTTTCGGGGTGAGCTGCGGATTATCCAAAATTCGACCTCGCCCCGTTTTTCTTTAGACAGCGTACTGCTGGCCTCTTTTGCCGAACAAACGGCAGAAGGACCTATTTGTGATTTGGGCTGCGGTACAGGTATTATAACTTTACTGTTAGCATACAAATATCCGAACAGCAGAGTATTCGGTGTAGAAATTATGGCGGAGCCGGCGGAGCTGGCTGCCCGCAGCGTGCAGTTAAACGGTCTTGTCAATAGGATTACGATCATCAACGGCGACCTGCGGCAGTTAAACAGCGAGCAATTGCCTAAAATGGCTTTGGTGGCGGCCAACCCTCCCTATTATTTAAAAGCAGCCGGTCGCCCCAGCCCCGACCCCTTGCGCTCTGCCGCCCGCACAGAGTGCAACGGCACCTTTCGTGATTTTTTACTTTGCGCGCAAAAGCTTCTGGCTCAAGAGGGGCGCTTTTGCTTCTGCCTGCCGCTGGAACGCAAGGAAGAGGTTCTGGAGCTGGTTACATCGACAAATATGCATATATTAAGAACGCGCTTGGTGCGTACCAGCGCGGGCAACGAGCCATATTTAATGCTGATGGAAACCGGTTTTGCCAAAGTAAAACAGGTTATGGATTTGCCTGATTTGGTGGTTTTTACACCCGAAAATCGCTATAACCCTGAAATAGAAAACATTTTTTACGGAAAAGAGAAATAAAATGGCCGGCACTTTATACCTTGTGGCTACTCCAATCGGCAATTTGCAGGACATCACGCTGCGCGCTTTAAATACCCTGCAAAGCGTGGATCTGATTGCCGCCGAGGACACCCGCAACAGCCGCAAGCTGCTGACACATTTTAATATTACGCGGCCGTTGATCAGCTTTCACGAACACAGTACGCCGCAAAAAAGGGCCGAGCTGGTACAACGCTTGCAGGCAGGAGAAAGTATCGCTCTAATCAGCGATGCCGGTATGCCGCTTTTGTCAGACCCGGGTGCAGAGCTGGTGGCCGACGCTTTAGCCGTTGGGCTGGAGATAGTGGTAGTTCCCGGTGCCTCGGCGGCGCTTACGGCTTTGGTGGCCAGCGGTCTTTCGGCTTCCCGCTTTGCTTTTGAGGGCTTTTTGCCGCGTAAAAGCAAGGAGCGGCGGCAGCTTTTGGCAAAAATCAAGGAGGACGAGCGTACCTTGGTTTTTTATGAGGCTCCTCACCGTCTTTTGTCAACATTAGAGGATTTATTGACAGTGCTGGGCGATAGGCAGATTGCCGTTTGCCGCGAGCTGACCAAAAAGTTTGAGGAAATAAAACGCGCGCCGCTCAGTGAATGCTTGGAGTATTTTACGCAAAAAGGCGTCAAAGGCGAGTTTTGTTTGGTTGTGGAGGGGTATTTACCACAATGTGAAAAGCCCGCCGCCGTTGACGATGAGCAAATTGCCGAGCTGATGTCTATGATGATGCAAAAGGGGATGCGCCGCAAAGAGGCTGCCCGTCAGACGGCCGAAGAGCTGGGTATCCCCGTAAAAAAAGCTTATGATCTATCTATAGATTAGGATTTTGTTAATAAAAAAATAATTGCAGCTTATATTCGGAGGGAGTTTGTTTATGTCTAAACAAAAATTTTATATTACTACGCCTATTTATTACCCCAGCGGAAATTTGCATATCGGTCATGCCTACACTACGGT
>JAQVWQ010000136.1 GCA_028709615.1 Clostridia bacterium
CGAGATTGCAGCTGCCTCCGGCTTGATCAGAATTAAAAGATAGGAGCTAGTTTGTGGATAAAAACCAGGAAAAATCCTTAAAAAAAATCGAATATAACCGTATCGTTGATATGCTGGTTTCGCGTTGCGGTTTTGAGCCCGGCCGCGAGTTGGCGCGGGCTTTGTTGCCGCTGGCGACTCGTTTGGAGGCCGAGCAGGGTTTGGCGGAAACAAGCGAGGGCTGTGAGCTTTTGCGCCTTTATCCCACTTTTTCTTTAGGGCCGATCCGTGATTTACGACAGTGCCTGCAGCATGTGTCGATCGGTGGTATTTTAACTGTCGAAGAGCTGCTGAATGTTGCCGATTGCAGCCGTGCCGCCAGATTGACTCGCAGCTTTTTTATGACGGTCAAAGGCAATATGCCCATCTTGATCGGTTTGGCGCGCGGTCTGGCAATTTTAAAAACCATTGAAACAGCCGTTGAAAAAGCCATCGACAACGAAGGCAAAATTGCCGACGAAGCCAGCGAACGGCTTTACAGTATCAGAAAAAAAATCAAGGTTTCTTCAGAACGGGTTCGTGACCGTTTAGAGAATATTATCAAAAATCCCGATACGGCCAAATATCTGCAAGAGCCGATTGTGACCATGCGTGACGGCCGCTTTGTCGTGCCTGTTCGTCAGGAGTGCCGCAGTCAGATCCCCGGCGTTGCTCATGATGTCAGCGCTTCGGGAGCCAGCGTTTTTATTGAACCGCTGGCTGTGGTGGAGCTTAATAACGACATTCAGCGGCTTTACCGCGATGAAGAAGAAGAGGTAGCCGCAATTTTGCGCGCTTTAACCAATGTTGTGGCGGGCTTTTTGGACGAGCTGCAATCAAATATGTTAATTTTAGCCAAGCTGGATTTTATTTTAGCTAAAGCCAAGCTTGCCGCCTCAATGAATGCGGTAGCGCCAAAAATCAACGAGAAGGATTTTATTCATTTAAAAAAAGCGCGCCATCCTTTAATTTCCGCCGAGCGGGTAGTGCCGACCGATATAAAATTAGAAAAATCACAGGCGGCGATGATTATTACCGGGCCCAATACGGGCGGCAAGACCGTTACCTTAAAGACGGTCGGCCTGCTGACGCAAATGGCCTTAGCGGGCTTGCATATTCCTGCCGAATATGGCAGCGAGCTGCCATTTTACCATCAGGTATTTGCCGATATCGGTGATGAGCAGAGCATAGAGCAAAGCTTGTCAACCTTTTCTGCCCATATGGTAAATATCATTAATATTTTGCAGGCCGCTGATGACAACACCTTGGTATTGCTCGACGAACTGGGCGCGGGTACCGACCCGACCGAAGGCGCGGCCTTAGCCATGGCGATTTTGGATACCTTAAAAAGGGGCGGCAGCAAAATCTTGGCTACGACTCATTACAGCGAGCTCAAGGCCTTTGCCTTTAACAATCCCGGTTATTTAAACGCTTCCGTGGAGTTTGATGTGGCAACCCTGTCGCCGACCTATCGCCTGATGGCGGGCGTTCCCGGTAAAAGCAACGCCTTTGAGATTGCCACCCGTTTGGGCTTAAGCAAGCGGGTCATTGATGAGGCCGCAACCTTTTTAACTGATCGCGATGCACAAATAGCCGACCTGTTGGCGGGCTTGGAGGAGGCGCGGCAGGAGGCTGCCGCCGAGCGTGAACAGGCCGAGGCTTTGCGTTTGTCCTTACAGGCTAAAGAAAGGCTGCTGGAGGAGGAAAAGCAGCTGGCGCAGGTGGAGGCCTCTAAAATCATTGCCCAGGCCACAGCCAAAAGCAAAAAAATAGTTGAGGACACAATAGAAAAAAGTAAAAAGGACTACGAGGAAATGCGGGCCCGCTTTACAGATGAAAAAGAGGCCGCGCGCGCTTACGAAACCAGCCGCCGCAAGCTGAAGGATTGGCAAAAGGAGCTGGAAGAGGTACAGCCCAAGCGCGTTTATCTGGGCAGCGCGCCTAAACAGGTTGAGGTGGGCGAGCGTGTTTTTGTGCCGAGCCTTAATAACCACGGAACGGTGCTGGAGGTGGTTGAAGGCGGCGCAAGCGTGCAGCTGGGTATCCTTAAGGTGATGGTTAAGCTGGAGGATATGCGTTTGGCCGACCCTCAACAGGATGAAAAGAATATTGCCGAACGCAAATTCGATCGCGGTATGCGGATGGAAAAAGCCAAAGCTATGAAAAGCGAGATTTCCATTCGTCACCTAGAAGTTACGGAGGCACTTGATGTACTCGATAAATATCTTGACGACGCGTTTGTGGCCGGCTTGCAGGAGGTGCGAGTTGTTCACGGAAAGGGGCAAGGTATTATGCGTGCCGCTGTGACCGATTATTTAAAAGGTCACCGTTTAGTGAGTAGCTTCCGTTTAGGTGAGTATCAAGAGGGGGGTAACGGTGTAACCATCGTGACGCTGGATAGATAAGGAGAATAAAAATGATAATTCATCAAGTAACCGAATCCGCACTTGCCATGGCCAAAGGCCAAACAGTGGCCGATGTGCGTATAGGTACGCATTTTGCCGCTGTTAAGCTTGCTGACGGCAGCTGCGGTATTTCGTTTTTGTTAAATCAATTCGACACCGTCAAGAGTGCTTTACAACCCGGTAAGATTATTGGTATGCCTGTGGAGGACTTAGTCGGCTTAGCCCCGTCATTAAATCTTCAGGACAGCTCTCTTGCCTTGGCTGCGGTCAACGCCTTGCTGCAAAACCAAGAATTTGACTGCGTCAAGAAAAACGCCATCGAGATGGTCGAGGTTACAAAACAAGACAAGGTGGCAATGGTCGGTCAGTTCCACCAGCTTATCAAGCCCTTAAGCGAGCAATC
>JAQVWQ010000043.1 GCA_028709615.1 Clostridia bacterium
TTGGGCAGCTCCAAAACGGCTCAATCGTTGATTGCCCGCTTTAATTATGAAGAACGGGGAATGTCTGTTTGGCTGCTTAAGCCGGCGCTTGATACGCGCGACGGCCAAACGGTTATCCGTTCCCGTATCGGCTTGTCCGCCCCCGCCGAGGTTTTGGAGGCTGCAGATGATATTCTGGCGCGTTTTATGGCTCGCCCGAATGGTAAAACCGATGTGATCATTATTGACGAGGCGCAGTTTTTAACTCCCGAACAGGTCGATGATTTAAGGTATATTGTTGACAAATATGATGTACCGGTTTTGTGCTTTGGTCTGCGCACCGATTTTTTAACCCATCTTTTTCCCGGCAGCAAGCGGCTTTTAGAGCTGGCCGAATCAATTTCCGAGATTAAAACTATTTGCTCCTGCGGAGCTAAAGCCACCGTCAATGCCCGTATCGATGCGAGCGGCAAGGTTGTTACAGAGGGTGAACAGGTGTTTTTGGGCGGCAACGATTGTTATTTGGCTATGTGTCATAAGTGCTGGCGTGAAAGAATAGAAAAGGAGAATAGCGATGAACGATAAAGAAATCTTTGCCCATATCGACCATACCCTGTTAAAGCCCTGCGCCACCAGGCAGGATATTGACCTTCTTTGCGGGCAGGCGCTCAGCTATGGGGCGGCCTCTGTTTGCGTGCCCCCTGCTTATGTTGATTATATTCACAAAAAATATCCCGATTTAAACATTTGTACGGTGATCGGCTTTCCTTTGGGGTACTCAACGGCTGCGGTTAAAGCCTTTGAGTGCCTTGACGCTATTTTGGACGGCGCCGGCGAAATTGATATGGTAGTTAATTTAACCGATGTTAAAAACGCTAATTTTGCTAAAATCAAGGCGGAAATTTCCGTTTGCAGGCAGGCCTGCGGTGAGCATATTTTAAAGGTAATTGTCGAAACCTGTTATTTGTCCGAGGACGAAAAAATTGCTTTATGTAAATGTGTGGCTGAGGGTGGCGCCGACTATCTAAAAACCTCCACCGGCTTTGGCCCGGCGGGCGCAAGCTTGGAGGATATAGCTCTCTTTCGCCGTCATTTACCGCAAAATGTTAAAATCAAAGCTGCTGGCGGTATCAGAACCAAGGCCGATTTTGAGGCTTTTTTAGAGGCCGGTTGCGAGAGGATAGGTGCCAGTTCGGGATATTTGGTATTATTTGGCTAATAAAAATGAATATACAAAAGTTTTATGCAAAAAAAGGAAAATTAGGGAAAAGGGGGAATTATAAATGGACGAGACGAGTTTAATCAAACAAGCCTTTAGCGCCAGAAAAAACTCATATGCTCCCTATTCGGGCTTTACGGTGGGCGCGGCTTTATTATGCTCCGACGGAACGATTTATCTTGGAGCAAATATCGAAAACGCGGCTTATTCTCCCTCTTTGTGCGCCGAAAGGGCGGCTTTTGCCAAAGCGGTCGGCGACGGTCAAAGAGAGTTTTCCGCTATTGCTGTGGTCGGCGGTAAGGCCGGGCTGGGCGCGGGGCAAATCGGCTTGGCTTATCCTTGCGGTGTTTGCCGTCAGTGGATGGCAGAATTTTGCCAAGGAGATTTTAAAATTATTGTAGCTGCGGCCGAAGATGATTTTAAGGTTTATTTGTTAAAAGAATTACTGCCCCACGGTTTTTCGCCCCAAAGCTTATTTTGATCCCGAATACCGTCAGCGGTATTTAGAGATAGATAAAAACGCGAAAAAGAGGAGGAACAAAAATGAAAAAACTGTTAGTTGTTTTGCTTGCGGTCGGCATGCTGTTTTCGTTTGCGGCTTGCGGCGGTGAAGAAGCAGTGGAGCCTACTACCTTCGAATTAGCTCTTGTTACCGATGTCGGTACCATTGATGACAAATCCTTCAACCAAGGCACTTGGGAAGGTCTTAAGCAATATGCTGAGGAAAACAGCATTACTTACAAGTACTATCAACCCACCGAACAAACCGATGCCGCTTATTTAGACGGCATTAACTTGGCCATTGCCGGCGGCGCCAAAGTTGTTGTCTGCCCCGGCTACCTCTTTGGCCCTGCTGTAACCGAGGCCGCTAAAGCTAATCCGGATATCAGCTTTATCGTTATCGATACCGCTCCTACCGAAGAATGCGCCAATGTTTATTCCATTTCTTACGCCGAAGAGCAATCCGGTTATTTAGCCGGTTATGCTGCGGTTAAAGATGGCTTTACTAAGCTCGGCTTTATGGGCGGTATGGCTGTTCCCGCCGTTGTTGCTTTTGGCGGCGGTTTTGTCCAGGGCGCGCATGATGCGGCTGCCGAACTCAATATCCCCGTTGAAGTTCGTTATACCTACACCGGCGGCTTTATCGCCTCCCCCGAGGTGCAAACCCAGGCCGGCTCTTGGTACAATGACGGCACCGAGGTTATCTTTGCCTGCGGCGGCGGTATTTGGGCCTCTGTTGCGGCGGCTGCCGAAGCTACCGATACGATGATGATTGGTGTTGATACCGACCAAAACTCCTATTCCGAAAAAATGCTGACCTCTGCTTATAAGCAGCTCGGCGTTTCGGTTTACAAGGTTTTGGAAAAATACTATGCGGGCGAATTCCCCGGCGGCGCTGTTGATGTTTGGAGCGCTGTCGAAGAAGGTATCGGCTTGCCTATGGAAACCTCCAGATTTGCTTCCTTCAGCCAGGCGGATTATGATGCTATCTACGCTAAATTGGTTGACGGCTCTGTCGTTGTCGAAAGAACAACAGCCGAAATGAAAATGACCAAATACGCTGACAACAACATCTCTGTTAAGGTCATTGAATAATTAATATAATGCCTTTGGGGGGCTGTACCGCATGCGATACAGCCCCCGCTTTTTTACTTTTGGAGGCGTGAGGCTATGGACTATATCATCGAAATGCTGGGAATTACCAAAAAGTTTCCGGGTATTGTCGCCAACGATAATATTACCCTGCAAATCAAAAAGGGTGAAATCCATGCTCTATTGGGCGAAAACGGAGCCGGCAAAAGCACGCTGATGGGCGTGCTGTTTGGCCTTTATCAGCCCGAGGAAGGAAAAATTATCTTGCGCGGCCAGCAAGTAAAAATTTCCGACCCCAACGACGCCAACCGTTTGGGGATCGGGATGGTGCATCAGCATTTTAAACTGGTGCATAACTTTACTGTGCTGCAAAGCATTATTTTGGGTGTGGAAACCGTTAAAAACGGTTTTTTAAAAATGGACGAAGCGCGGCAAAAGGTTGTGGCGTTATCAACAAAATATAATTTAAAAATCGATCCCGATGCCTTGATCTCCGACATTACCGTCGGTCAGCAGCAGCGTGTGGAAATATTAAAAATGCTTTACCGCGAAAACGAAATTTTAATTTTCGATGAACCGACGGCGGTTTTGACGCCGCAAGAAATCGAAGAGTTAATGCATATTATGAAGGGCCTAGCCGCCGAAGGCAAATCCCTGATCTTTATTACTCATAAGCTTAACGAGATTAAGGCGGTTGCCGACCGCTGCTCGGTGCTGCGGCGCGGCAAGTATATCGGTGTGGTTGATGTGGCCTCGACCGATAAGGAGGAGCTTTCTGAGATGATGGTGGGCCGCAAGGTTGATTTTAACATCAAAAAACAACCGCTTACCCCCAGTGAAATCGTTTTAAAGGCGGAAAATCTTTCTGTGGCCTCCAGACGGTCCGGACAGCAGCAAAATGTGGTAAAAAATGTCAGCCTGAGCGTGCGCCGCAACGAAATTGTCGGCGTGGCGGGTATTGACGGCAACGGGCAAACCGAGCTGGTTTACGCACTTACAGGTCTAGCCCCCGCGCAAAGCGGCACAATCTTTTTAAATAACCAAAGCATCGGCGATAAATCGATCCGTTACCGTAACACTCACGGAATGGCTCATATTCCCGAGGACAGGCATAAGCACGGCTTGATTTTAGATTATTCCTTGGGCGAGAACCTGGTTTTGCAGGAATATTTTGACGAGCGTTTTCAGCACAAGGGCTTTTTGCGCAAAAACGAGATTTTTAAGTACGCCGATGAACTGATCGAAAAATATGATATCCGCAGCGGCCAGGGCGCGCATAATTTGGCTCGCAGTATGAGCGGCGGCAATCAGCAAAAAGCGATTATTGCCCGCGAGGTTGACCGTCAGTTTGAGCTGTTGGTTGCGGTGCAGCCGACGCGCGGCTTGGATGTCGGGGCGATCGAGTTTATTCACAAGCAGCTGATTGCCCAGCGCGACAGGGGCAAGGGCGTTTTGCTCTTTTCGCTGGAGCTGGATGAGATCATGAGCCTTTCCGACCGTATTTTGGTTATTTTTGAGGGGGAAATCGTGGCCGAGCTTAATCCCGCCGAGATTACCGTTCAGGAGCTGGGCCTGTATATGTCCGGTTCAAAAAGGCAGGTGACGGCTTAATGAACGGCAAAATATTAAAGCCCCAAAAGGCCAAAGCGACGCGTTTTGGCACAATCAACCTTAATGTCAGCGTTTTGTCCTCTTTGTTTGCCGTGGTGGTCGGCTTGCTGATCGGTTTTGTGATTTTGCTGGTCAGTAACCCCTCGCAGGCTTTAGCGGCCTTTATGGCTATTTTGATCGGGCCGCTTAAAGGGGGCATGGTCAGTATCGGCAATGTTTTGTATTATTCTATGCCAATTATTATGACCGGTCTTTCTGTCGGCTTTGCTTTTAAAACGGGCCTGTTTAATATTGGCGCATCGGGGCAGTTTATTGTCGGTGCCTACGGCGCGGTCTTAGTCGGTGTGACCTGTACCTTTTTAGGGCCTGTCCATTGGCTGGCGGCGCTGATAACGGCCGTTGTTTTCGGCTCGCTTTGGGCGGGGGTGGTAGGTGTTTTAAAAGCCTACGCCAATGTCAACGAGGTTATTACCTCAATTATGATGAACTATCTCGGTATGCTGCTGGTTAATTATTTGGTTGTCAAAACTGTTTATAATTCCTTAAAGAACCAATCTCTGGATATACCCCCTTCGGCGGTTATTCCCGATATGGGTTTAAATTATCTTTTTGGCAACTCACATGTCAACGGCGGAATATTTATTGCCGTGCTGGCTGTGGTGGTTATGCATATTGTTTTAAATAAAACCACTTTTGGCTTTGAGCAAAAGGCGGTGGGCTATAACCGCGAGGCCAGCCGTTATGCCGGTATCAACGAAAAGCGCAGTATCGTTCTTTCGATGATGATCGCCGGCGCGCTTTCCGGCTTGGGCGGCGGCCTGCTTTATTTGGCGGGGACAGGCAAATGTATTCATGTGGTGGAGGTACTGGCCGCGGAGGGCTTTACGGGTATTTCCGTAGCCTTGCTGGGTTTATCCACTCCTATTGGCGTTTTGCTGGCCGGCCTGTTTATCGGCTATATTACGCTGGGCGGCTTTAATATGCAGCTATTTAATTTTGCTCCGGAGATTATTGATATTATTAAAGCAGTTATTATTTACTTTTCGGCCTTTGCCTTGATTTTTAAGGGCATCATCAATAACCGCAATGCTAAAATTCTTCATCAGGAAGAAATGCTGGAGCGGGAAAGGCAGGCGGCAGCGTTAAGCACGGCAGCGGCCGATTCTCCCCAAAATGCCGAAAGGGGGAACAGCAAATGACAACACTGGTCTTTATTTTTCAACAAACAATGTTTTTTACCATTCCCTTGATGATTGTGGCCTTGGGCGGTATGTTCTCAGAGCGCTCGGGCATCGTTAATATCGCTTTGGAGGGCATCATGCTGATCGGGGCTTTTTGCAGTATCCTCTTTATCAGCATCTTTCAAACGGTAATGAGCGGCCAGTTGCTGCTGTTGTGCGCGATCGGTGTGGCGGGGCTTGCGGGAATAATAATTTCGTTGTTTCACGCTTACGCCTCGGTCAATATGAAGGCTGACCAGGTGATCAGCGGTACGGCCATCAATATGCTGGCGCCGGCCTTGGCAATTTATGTGGCCCGTTTGCTTACCGGTGTTCAGCAGATCTATTTTGACAATACCTTCAGAATTGCCAAGGTGCCGTTTTTGGGCGATATTCCCGTTATCGGACCGCTGCTTTTTCAAAAGACTTATATTACGACCTATATCGGCTTTTTGATTTTAATAATTTCGGCAATAGTGCTTTATAAAACCCGTTTTGGTCTGCGCCTGCGGGCTTGCGGCGAGCATCCTCACGCGGCCGATTCTGTCGGTATCAATGTTTATAAAATGCGCTATGCAGGTGTGATGATCTCGGGCTTTTTGGGCGGTATCGGCGGCTTGATTTTTATTGTGCCTACTTCTACCTGCTTTAACGCTACGGTGGCCGGTTACGGCTTTTTGGCTTTGGCCGTTTTGATTTTTGGTAACTGGAAGCCCCTGCCGATTTTCGGCGCGGCATTGTTTTTTGGACTGATGAAAACTGTGGCCTCGTCCTATTCGGGTGTGCCTTTTTTGGCGGATTTGGGCGTGCCGAATGTGGTTTTTAAAATGATTCCCTATCTTGCCACAATGATAATTCTGGCTTTTACCTCTAAAAATTCACAAATGCCAAAAGCCGAGGGTATTCCCTACGACAAGGGCTCAAGATAAAAAGAAGAGGCGGTTTACCCCGCCTCTTCTTTTAATTTAATGTTCGTTTGCTTCCGCCCGTCTTTGTGCATATTTGTGTTTGGTTGCTTCACCGCCGCGGATATGTCTTTCGGCCTTGTTGATATCAAGAATATCGCGGACGCGAGCGGCAATAATCTCGTTGATTTCCGGCAGCCGCTCTGTCATATCTTTATGTACGGTTGATTTGGAAACACCGAAAACCTGTGCTGTTTGGCGCACGGTAGCGCCGCTTTCAATGATATAGTTGCTGATCTGCAAAACACGCTTATGGATGTAATCCTGCATAGCATTTCCCCCGTTACAGGCTTTTACCAAATTTATATGGGGGATTTTTGCTAAATAGAACAAGAAAAACAGGCTCAGGATTTTTGTCTTACCTTTTCTTAACATTGGCCTACTTGACGATTTTACATTTAGGGCATATACTAAAAAGAAAAAAGAGTAATATATAAAAGAAGGAGAATTTAATGGATTTATTAAGAAGCAAAAAAGGCTACATCTGCGATATGGACGGTGTTATTTATCATGGTGAACGCCTTTTGCCGGGCGTTAAGGAGTTTGTTGAGTGGCTTTATCAAGAGGAGAAAAAATTTTTGTTTTTAACAAATTCCAGTATTCGTACGCCCAAAGAACTGCAGCAAAGGCTGGGAAGAATGGGCTTGGAGGTTGACGAAAGCCATTTTTATACCAGCGCGCTGGCTACCGCCCGCTTTATTGCTACGCAAAATCCCGGCTGCAGCGCATATATAATCGGTGAGCCGGGGCTGTTTAATGCCCTGCATGATGAAGGCATTACCGTAAACGATATCGACCCCGACTATGTTGTGGTCGGAGAAACCAATAATTATAATTTCGACAGTATCTGCAAGGCTATGCGTTTGGTGGATAAGGGTGCCAAGCTGATCGGCACCAATCCCGATTTGACAGGTCCGTCCGAAAGCGGTATTATCCCCGCCTGCCGCGCTTTAATGGCACCGATTGAAATGACGACCGGCAAACAGGCCTATTATGTGGGCAAGCCCAATCCGCTGATGATGAGAACAGGCTTAAGAATGCTGGGCGTCCATTCCTCCGAGGCGGCTATGATCGGTGACAGAATGGATACTGATATTATCGCAGGTATCGAAAGCGGTTTAGATACGGTCTTGGTCTTAAGCGGAGTAACCTCGCGCCTTGCCGTCAAGCAGTATCCTTATCGTCCGCGTTTGATTTTAGAAGGCGTCGGTGATATTCCCCTTGGGGAGATAGAAACACATAAAAAATAATATTAAAGCAGCGGTTTCCAATAAAACCGCTGCTTTTTGTTTATATAGTATTTATTTTAAGCCCGCCAGTTTTTCTTCGCGCAGCGAGAGCATTACGCCCATATTGTTGGAGGCGCGCACATAACATTCGATATTTAAATCGGCGTTGATTGCGGTATGCGTTACCATGCTGCGGCAGCCGATTGCCGCCGTACGCAGGTCGCTGCGGCAGCCGATTGTTTTTTCGGGCAGTTTTTCCACAGACATCGAGAGCGGAAAGACACGCGGCAGCTCTGATTGAACGGTCATATCAAAAAGCGGCGGCAGCGGACAGTTTTCCATTTTTTCGCCGCTGGCCAGCGTATAAACCAGCGAATAGCCGTTGTAAGGAACTTGTCCGCGTAGGTTGTTAAGCATTTGATAGGGCAGGGTAAAATCGGCCTCGCCTAAGCCCTCCACCACGACCAAAAGCACTTTTCGGCCTTGATCGAGAGCTGTGCTGATTAAGCTGTTTAAGCCCTCAATATGCCCGCAATAGCCGATTTGCGAATAAACGGGCAGATGGGTACGGGCACATTCCGTGTAATGCATATTTTGGTTGTGGCTGAACATGCCTTTAAAGGAATAACCCTCTTTGGCAATTAAGAGGTATTGCGGCAGCAGCTTGTAATAGTTTTCGCTCATTTGGTAAGCCGCGGCCAGCTCCTCTTTGCCGATCACTGCGGCGACATTTTGATTCTTTTGCAGCAGCTCAAGATCTCCCTTTTCGGCTTGCAGCAGGCCGCCCAGATAATGTGACCAGGCGCTGGCCATCAGCAGCCCCTTGAGGTGCGGCTCGCTGATATAGCCTTTAAGCGGCACGGTATCGCCCATGCCTGCCAGTACCAGGGCAAAATTATTTTCTTCGGCAAAGCTTTGGCAGTCGGCCAGGATTTTTTTGATTGTCCGTTGGCGTTGTTCCTCCTGACGGGGGCGGTAGAGGCCGTTAAAAATCGGCTGGTTATAATTAAAATAAAGGAATTGCGGATCGTAGAGCTTGACTGTTTCTTGCGCGATTGCCGTTACCCAGTCTGCGCCCTCGTCGTTGCGGTCGCCCGGGTAGGGGTAGCGGCTGATTAAATCACGCAGGGGAGCGGCAATTTTTTCATCAATCAAGCAGGGCTTGCCCGTCTTTAAATCAACGGTGGCCTGCCATTCGCGTACATCGATAATTGCTTTCATTTTTGCCCTCCTTTGTTTAAGTCGGCCAGGGGAAATTGATATCCGCAGCGGGCACAGCGGTTGTCGGCGTTTAAGTAATTATCCAGCAGCACCGCCCCGCAGGAGCTGCGGCAAATTCTTTCCATTAAAATTTCTCCGCAGACGGGGCAGATTGTGTTGTCTAACGGCGAGCCGATAAAGTTACTGAAATAAGTAAAGGGCAGCTTTTGGCGGGCTTTTTCTACCAGTACGGTCAATTCGTTGATGTCGGGGGGCACGCGGCCCTCCATTTTGTATTGAGGCTGCAAACGAAAGATGTGCCAGGCGATATTAGGATTGACGCCGGCCAAAAATTCGGTAATAGCGGGCAGCTCGTGGTCGTTTAAGCCCTGTACAACAGGAGTAGTGATTTCTAAATGCAGTTTATCGGCAAAATATTTGATGTTGCGTAAAATCGGCTCGACCGAGGGAAGGCCTGTATATTTTTGGTAATATTCGGAGGAGAAGGATTTAAGGCTGATATTTAAATAGCTGAATTTGGCGGCGATCAGCTCAGCCGCTTCAGGTGTCATAAAGCCGTTGGAGGAACCGCCGACCAGCAGGCCGAGCCTAGAGGCGGCAGCGGCGGCCGCCAAAACGGAGGGCAGGCTGACGACAAATTCATTAACGCCAAAGTGGATGCCCGCGCAACCGCTTTTAGCAGTCATTTCCGCTAAACGCTCGGGAGTAAAGTCAAACAAAAAGAGGCCGTTTTCCGGGATAGTGGCAACTCTGGCATTGATACAATATGCGCAGTTGGCATTACAGTTAAAAGAGCCGACCTCCATCATTTGGCAGTTAGGCAAAGCATGATAAATTGGAATACTTTCCGTAGCATTGGGGTGGTAGCTGCACCATTTATGGGGGTATTTTTCTACTATTTGCCCGTCTTTTTCTTCGTACATTTTACAAAGGCTGTTGGGCATTTGACAACGGAATTCGCAGTAATTACAGTTCATTTTCTTCCTCCTTGCGGTATGGCAAATTTGCCCGAGGCGGTTTGCTCCAAGGAAATGCTTTCGCCGTAGAGAGCTCTGAGAGTCTGTTGCGTTAAGACCTGCTCTACCGAGCCTTGAGCAAAAAGCGTACCGTCCTTGATCGTTAATACCTCGTCGCAGTAATTAAGTACCAAATTGGGATCGTGAGCCGTGACGACGGCTGTCAGGTTGCGGCGGTCAACCAGCTCGCGCACTAAATTCATTACCAAATGCTGGTTGGTAAAATCCAGGTGGGCGGTCGGCTCGTCCAAAAACAAAATCGGCGTATTTTGCATCAGAGCGCGGGCAATCAGCACCAGCTGCTGTTCGCCGCCCGACAGCTCGGGGAATTTTTTATCGAGCAGATGGCATATACCTATTTCGGCCGCCAGTTTTTCGGCGGCGGCTATTTCCGGCGCGGCGGGAGCCTGCCAAGCCTTAAGGTGGCAAGAGGAACCCAGTAAAATCATATCGATAACCTGCAGGGCAAAAACCGTAGCCGCGCCCTGAGGCACCAAGGCGGCCAGGCGGGCAATTTGCGTTTGGTTTAAAGAGGCGATATTCTGACCGTTAAGAAAAACGCGGCCGCTTAAGGGCTTGAGCAGCCCGTTCATACAGCGAAAAAGCGTGGTTTTGCCGCAGCCGTTGCGCCCTAAAAGGCCGATCATTTTGCCTTGCTCTACCGTAAAGCTGATATTGTGAATAACCGCCTTTTGATAGTATCCGGCGGAGAGATTTTCTGTTTTGATCATTACCAGCTACCCCTCTTTTTAAAGATCATCACGCCCAGGAAGGGGGCGGCGATAAACGAGGTTATAACAGAAATGGGAATTTCCCCCGAGGGGATATTGCGGACGATCGTATCGATAATCAGGAGCATTAAGGCGCCCAAAATGCCCGCAAAGGGTATGACATTCCGTTGGTCGTTGCCGACGAAAAAACGGGCGATGTGGGGAATAATCAGACCTACCCAGGAAATATTACCGACCGCTGCCGTGGAGATGGAAACAATCAGCGCCACAAAAATAATATAGATAAAACGCCAGAGCTTAAGATTGATGCCCAAGGCCTGCGCTTCTTCATCACTTTGACCAAGTACATTAAGCCGCCAGCTAAAGCAGCAAAGCACAAATGAGCCGACAATGACGGTCGGTAGAACAATGGCCACATTTTGCCAGTTAGAGGTGTTAAAAGCGCCCATCAGCCAATAGTTGATCCGCAGCATTTCGCTGTATGGATCCGACAAATATAACATCAAGGTCAGCCCCGCCTGAAAGAGGGCGCTGATGATAACGCCGATTAAAACCAGAGCTGTAACGCTTTTACCCGGTATGCGGGAAACCAGCGCAAAAGTAAAAAGCAGGGCAGCCACGCCAAAAATAAAAGAGATGCATTGAATCAGCAAGGTGCCCGCGCTAAAAAAGAAGATGGCAACGCCTACGCCAAAATTGGCGGCTTGAGTCACTCCCAAAACATCGGGGGAGGCCAGGGGGTTACGGTAGAGCGTTTGCATTACCGCGCCGGCTATCGATAAGGCCGCGCCGACGGCGACGGCCAGTAAGGAACGGGGAATCCGCACATTGAAAAAGACAATTTGTTTTTGCAGAGTTTCCAGATTATTGCTAAGCTCTGCACCATTGAATTTTTGCATCAGCAGAGCTATCATATCGGTCAGATTGACCTGTACC
>JAQVWQ010000044.1 GCA_028709615.1 Clostridia bacterium
TTGCAAAATAGTGTAAAATAATTGATTAAGAATAGTAAGGGAAATCGATCGGTATGTTAATTGACAGTCATGTTCATATTTTTCCGGAGCAAATAGCCGCAGTCGCCATCAATCGTATTTGTTTACAAGGTGGTTCTATTCCTTATGCCGATGGAACAGCTGACGGTACATTAAAAAAAATGGATGAGTGGGGTGTGGATAAGGCGGTTGTTTTAAATATCGCTACAAATCCGCAAAAACAAAGAAAGATCAATGATGCGGCATTGCGTTTGCGTTCAGACCGGCTTTTACCTTTGGGGTCCGTACATCCTTATGCAGAGGATGCTTTAAGCGAGGTCGATTATGTAGCCGGTAAAAATATGGTCGGTATCAAGCTGCATGCCGAATATCAGGGATTTGATTTATTAGAAGAGAAAGCGCAGGCTGTTTATCAGCGCTGTCAGGAAAAGGGCTTGCTGATATATTTCCATTCCGGAGGAGATTTGGCTTATCCCGGTTCTTTTCGTACTTCAACCGAACGCGTTTTAGAGATATTACATAATTTCCCTAAACTGCAGCTTATCCTGGCTCACTTGGGTGCTTTTCGTATGTGGGACGAGGTTTACCGCGATTTGTGCGGAACATCGGCTTGCTTTGATATTAGTTTTGCCCATTCTTATGTTAAAGGAAGCCTGTTTTTAAAAATTTTAAATAAGCATGGTAGTGAAAAGATACTATTTGGCAGTGATTGCCCTTGGCAAAGCGCTAAGGATACTTATGATTATTTAAAAAGCTTTAATTTACCGCAAGAGGATTTTGAACTTATATGCAGCGGTAATGCCAAAAGGATTTTTGGTATATAATTAAACAAGCGGAGGATGAAAGATGAGAGCTGTTATCACAGTAATAGGTAAGGATACAGTCGGTATTTTGGCCAAGGTTTCCACGCTGTGCGCGGATAATGATGTCAATATTCTGGATGTAACGCAAAGCGTTTTGCAAGATATGTTTGCAATGGTAACACTTGTTGATGTGGCGGCGGTTGATGATGATTTTGCCGCTTTTGCCGAGCAAATGAGAGCCTTAGGCGAAAAAGAGGGGCTTGTGATCCATGTGATGCACGAGGAAATCTTTAATTCGATGCATCGCATCTAACGGAGGGACAGGCTGAGAATGTTAAATGTCAGTGATATTTTAGAAACAATCAAGATGATTCAGGAAGAAAATCTGGATATTCGCACTATTACAATGGGTATTTCTCTGCTGGATTGCGCCGACAGCGATATAAATCGCTCTTGTGCTAGTGTTTACGATAAAATTTGCCGTAAAGCGCAGAATTTGGTTAAAACCGGCGAAGAAATTGAACGCAAATACGGTATTCCGATTATTAACAAGCGCATCTCGGTAACGCCGATCGGCTTGATAGCGGGTAACTTTGGCGATGATGTAATCAGATATGCCGGAACGCTTGAGAAGGCCGCCGCCGAAATGGGCGTCAATTTTTTGGGAGGTTATACGGCTTTAGTACAAAAAGGCATGACCGCGGGGGAAAAGGCTTTGATAAGGTCTATTCCGCAGGCCTTGTCGGAAACAGAAAGAGTCTGTTCTTCTGTCAATATCGGTTCGTCCAAAGCAGGAATAAACCTTGATGCTGTTAAAATGCTGGGGCAGACGGTTAAAAAAACCGCTGAATTGACAGCCGATCGTGATTGTATCGGTTGTGCCAAGCTGGTAGTATTTTGTAACGCTCCTGATGATAATCCCTTTATGGCAGGCGCTTTCCATGGTGTCGGTGAGGGGGACTGCGTTATTAATGTCGGCGTTTCCGGGCCCGGAGTTGTGCGGGCGGCTGTAGAAAAAGCCGGTGACTGCTCTATATCTGATATAGCCGAAATCATTAAAAAGACGGCTTTTAAAATTACCCGTATGGGGCAATTGGTTGCGGTGGAGGCCTCTGAGCGGCTGGGGGTGCCTTTCGGTATTGTCGATTTATCTTTAGCGCCAACTCCGGCGGTCGGCGATTCCGTTGCACATATTTTAGAAGAAATGGGGCTTGAGGTTTGCGGTGCTCACGGAACAACAGCCGCGCTGGCTATTTTAAACGATGCGGTTAAAAAGGGCGGGGTTATGGCTTCTTCCCGCGTGGGCGGTCTGTCCGGCGCCTTTATACCCGTTACAGAGGATGCCGGAATGATTGAGGCGGCGCGCTGCGGTGCGCTTTCTTTGGAAAAGCTGGAGGCAATGACGGCTGTTTGCTCTGTCGGCTTGGATATGATTGTTTTGCCCGGCGATACGACCGCCGAGATTATTTCCGCAATTATCGCCGATGAGGCCGCAATCGGTATGGTAAACTTTAAAACAACGGCAGTTCGTGTTATCCCGGCGGTCGGCAAGAGTATCGGTGATGAATTGTCTTTTGGCGGTTTGCTGGGCGGAGGCCCTGTTATGAAAGTCAATTATGTTTCGCCAAACAGGTTTATCAATCGCGGGGGACAGATTCCCGCTCCTTTGCACAGCTTAAAGAACTGATTGGAGAATGATAATGGAAAAAACGCAGGAGATTCCGATAACATCCTTAAAGCAAAACAGCAGAGGGATTATCGCTCATTTGGATTTGCCGCTAGCCGAACGCGGCAAGCTTATGGAAATGGGCTTGACCGAGGGCACGGAGGTAATTTTGCGCCATCGCGCTCCTTTCGGTGATCCGTATATGTTAGAGCTGCGCGGCTATATGTTGGCCTTGCGTCGTGATTTGATCGAAAGAATATACATCAGACCTGTTTAAAGGTGAATAAATGAAACTGAACATTGCACTTACAGGTAATCCCAACAGCGGCAAAACACTGTTATTTAATGAAATAACGGGTGAGGATCAGTCCATAGGTAACTGGCCCGGCGTAACTGTTGAGATTGCCACCAAGCAGATAATTTATAAAGAACATCAAATCACAATGGCCGATCTGCCGGGCATTTATTCCCTTGTGCCTCACTCGCCGGAACAGACCATGGCCTGTGATTTTATCATTGGCAAAAACGGCGTGCCGCCTGAGATAATTATCGATGTGGTTGATGTGACCAATTTGGAGCGCAGCTTATATTTAAGCACGCAGTTGATTTCTACGGGCTTGCCGATTGTGCTGGCTTTAAATATGTATGACGAGCTGGAGGCAAGCAACTTTGCGATTGATATTGACGAGCTTTCCTCGCAGCTGGGTGTGCCTTGCGTACCTATTTCCGCCGCAAAAAGAAAAGGCTTGGCAGAATTGCTGGATGTGGCCTTAGATTTACACCATTGGAAGCTGGAAACCAATGCCGGTAATATTTGGCGGAGGTTTTCTCCTGATTTAATGGCAGAATTAGAGATGGTTGCTCATCAGATTAAGCCAAATGACGGGCCGGATTATTTAGACCGTCGCTGGCTTGCTCAGCAGATTTTAGAGGAGCACGATTATTGGCATGATGTGACACCGACCGTCAAGGGCGATAAGTGGGAGGCCGCTTTCGGCAGTGAAAGATACAGAATCGTTGCAGAAATTAATGCGGTTGTTTTTCACAGACAAAGTCAGTTTATCCGTCAGCGCTTAAGCCGCAAAATCGACGCGCTGACTTGTCATCGTGTTTTGGCATTGCCGATTTTTCTTTGTGTAATGGCAATAATTTTCTTTTTCTCTTTTGGCCCGCCGGGACAGTTTGTAACAGCCCCCTTTGATTATTTGTTACATAGTATTCTACCCGCTTTTTTTCAAAAAGGCTTAACAGCCGCGCCGGCTTGGCTGTCAGGCTTGTTTTTGGATGGCATTTGGGCAGGCGTGGCGGGAATTTTGGTCTTTTTGCCGCAGCTGATAATTCTCTTTTTCTTTTTGGCTTTGCTCGAGGACAGCGGTTATATGGCGCGGGCCGCCTTTATTATGGATAGGCTTTTAAAAAGCTTTGGCCTGGCCGGCACCTCGTTTATTCCGATGATTTTGGGCTTTGGCTGTTCCGTACCGGCAATACTTGCCTGCCGCAATATGGAAAATATCAAGCAGCGTAAGCTGACTATTTTAGCCGTACCCTTTATGAGCTGCTCTGCCCGACTGCCGATTTATGCAATGTTTGCCGCTTCGGTTTTTGCGGCGCATCAGGGTACCGTGATTTTTTCTCTTTATATTTTGGGTATGATTTTTGGCTTGCTGACGGCATTGTTCTTCAGTAAATTTGTTTATAAAGGCGGCAAGGGCGTTTTTGTAATGGAAATACCTCCTTATCGCCGCCCTATTTGGCATTGTATTTGGCGCAGGCTTTGGCTGAGGATCTGGGATTTTATCGCTCGTGCCTGTCCGGTTTTGATCGTGGCTTCAGTCGGGATTTGGTTTTTCAGCAATTACAGCTTTGCTTTGCAGCCTACTGCGACCAGCGGCGAAGAAAATATGCTGCAAGGCTTTGGTAAGCTGATAGCCCCCTTATTGACTCCTTTGGGTTTTGGAGACTGGAAAGCGGCCGTGGCCTTAATGATCGGTTTTTTGCGCAAAGAAGCCGTTGTTTCCACACTGGCGATTTTATATGGTGGTGGCGGAGAGCTAGCGCTTTCGTCAATTTTATCAACGGTATTTTCTCCTGCCGCCGCTTACTCCTTTTTGGTTTTTGCTTTGCTTTATACACCCTGCGTGGCTACGGTAGCCGTAATGCGTAAGGAAGGCGGCTCTTGGCGTTTTGCCTTAATGAGTATAGCCTATCAGCTTGCTGTTGCTTGGGGGGTGGCCTTTGTTGCCTATCAATTACTGTCACTTGTTTTATAAAACCATATTTTAATTTAATAAAAAACAGGTAATCTGCGGATTACCTGTTTTTTGTAAAATATACTTGTTAAATGATCTGAAATCTGTTATAATTTTGCTGTTATAGGACTATTTTGGAGGGATTGCCCTGTTTAATTTAAATCCGCTTGATATTTTGATAACGGTACCGGCAGTAATTATTGCTTTGACTTTTCATGAGTACGCTCATGCTCGTATAGCATATCATTACGGCGATCCTACCGCAAAAAATGCCGGTAGATTAACCTTAAACCCCCTAAAGCATTTGGATATAATGGGTACCATTTTGTTAATTATCGCCCATTTTGGCTGGGCTAAGCCAGTACCTGTCAATCCCAACTATTTTGACGGCGATCGTCGCAGTAAAATGGTGCTGGTTTCTATGGCAGGACCTGTTGCCAATTTGCTTTTGGCTTTTATTGTCACACTTATTTTAATGGTTTTGGTTAAAATGAATATTTACATCAACCCCTATGTTGCCCAGTTTGTTTTGATACTGCTGCAAATTAATATTATTTTAGCGGTATTTAATCTGATACCGATACCGCCTTTGGACGGCTCAAAGATATTAGCGGGCTTTTTGCCCGAAAGTGCTGAAAATCTGATGTATAATCTGGAACGCTACGGTTTTTTGATTTTAATGGTGCTGATTTTTACGGGTGTTTTTTCTAAAATAATTAATCCCTTTGTCAGCGGACTTTATCATATTTGTTTATCAATAGCAGGTATTATTTAATAATAAAAGGAGAACAGTAATAATGACTGAAGTGAAAAAAGGCAGAATATTAAGCGGTATGCGTCCTACGGGTAAGCTTCATTTAGGTCATCTTTCGGTAGTAGAGAGCTGGGCCGCACAGCAAAACGATTATGAGTGTTTTTATTTTATCGCCGACTGGCACGCTTTAACGACACAGTTTGACGATACCTCTGCAATTCGCGAGGCCGGCAGACAAATGACCATAGATTGGCTCGCCGCAGGCCTGGATCCCGAAAAATCGCCGATTTTTCGTCAGTCCGATATTAAAACTCATGCGGAATTATATTTGCTTTTTTCGATGATGACACCGCTATCCTGGCTGGAACGCGTACCGACCTATAAGGATCAGGTGCGCCAGTTCGGAGAACAGGGTAAAGATATTACAACGCACGGCTTTTTAGGTTATCCTTTATTGATGGCAGTTGATATTTTGATATATTTGGCGGATTATGTTCCCGTAGGCGAAGATCAGCTGCCGCATTTGGAATTTGCCCGTGAGATGGTTCGCCGCTTTAACTATCTGTATAATTGCGATGTTTTAAAAGAACCGCAGGCTCTTTTGGCAAAAATCAAAATGCTGCCCGGCGTGGACAACCGTAAAATGAGCAAGAGCTATAATAACTATATTTCTATTACGGCCGAGCCTGAAGAAATTAAAGAACGCTGTATCCAAATGATTACCGACCCTGCGCGTATTCGCAAAACCGATCTTGGGCATCCTGATATTTGTACCGTTTATGCTTACCACGGTTTTTATAATGCCGAAGAACAACCCGATATTGCCTGCCGCTGCAAAGCCGGAGAAATCGGCTGCTTTGCCTGTAAAGCCAGATTGCAGCAAAAGCTTAACGAATTTATTGCGCCGATTCGTGAAAGACGCCGGCAGCTTGAAGAAAACCCCGCCCGTATTGATGAAATTTTGGCTGCCGGTGCCGAAGTTGCCAAAAAAGAATCGGAAAAAACAATGGAGGCTGTACGCGGAGTAATGAAAATATGAGTATCGAGCTGCATTTGCAAACCTTTGAGGGGCCTTTTGATTTGCTCTTGCATTTGATTGATAAAAATCAGGTTGATATTTATGATATCCCCATTGCCGAGATTACCCGACAATATCTTGAGTATTTGGCGGCAATGGAGGAATTGGATTTAGAGATTGCCAGCAGCTTTTTAGTAATGGCCGCCACACTTTTATCAATTAAAGCAAAAATGCTTTTGCCTCAAGATGAGCAGGCAGAAGATGCGCCCGAGGAAGCCGATGCCCGCGAGGAGCTGGTTTTAGACCTCCTTGATTATCTGCGTATCCAAGAAGCGGCTGCGCTTTTGTCAAACTACGCTGCTGCCGAGGCCGATTATTACAAACGCCCCAATGCTGAAAATCTTTATCTTGAGCTGTTTGCGGCGGCCAACCCTTTAGATGGTAAAACACTGGCAGATTTGACCGATGCTTTTGCGTGTATCTTAAAAAAGCTTGAAGACAAGCCTCAACTGCTTGAAGTGGCAAAAAGCCGGGTGACTGTTAAAGATAAGCTTGCTGAGCTGAGGTTCTTGTTAAGAAAAAGCAAAAACGGACTACTGTTTGATGATTTATTTATCAATATCCAAAGTAAAATTGAAATGGTTGTAGTTTTTTTGGCTTTACTTGAATTAATTCGTTCGCATGAAGCGCGGGCCCGACAGGAAAGCAGCTTTGGCAAAATATATATATTTACCGCTTAAAAGAGGTGGCATAATATTGACTGAACATACAGAACAAAGACCAATGGTTTGGAACCAAGCCGAGCTGAGGCGGATTTTAGAGTGTCTGCTGTTTGTATCCGCCGAGCCTTTGTCAGCGGATAAGCTGGCAGCTTTGACGGGAGCTTCTAAAAAGCAGGTAAAAGAGATCCTGACCGACTTTGAAAAGCACTATGAGCAAAGCGGTTTTATATTAAGACAAATCGGCGGCGGCTGGCAGTTTGCCACTCCCCCTGATTTAAACAGCTATATAGAACGATTGTACAGGCCAAAGGTAGCGCAATTAAGCCGTGCAGCCTTGGAAACGCTTTCGGTGATTGCTTATAAACAGCCTGTTACCAGACAGGATATCGAAAATATCCGTCAGGTAAATTCTGACAGCGTAGTTTTGACACTCTTAAATAAAAACTTGATTTGCGAGGTAGGACGCCGCGAAACGCTGGGCCGTCCGCTTTTATACGGCACTACGGAGCAGTTTTTAAGTTTTTTTGGTATCAACTCATTGTCAGACTTACCTCCTTTAGAGCAATTTGCCGCTAATGAAAATGCTCAGACAGAAGAAAAATTAATTTTACCTATTTAAAAGGATAATTTATTATTCTAAGCGAAGTTAATAATTTTAAAAATCTTGCATAAGGAGTTCGGTAAAAATGGAGTGTATTAACGGTTTAAGAGATGAAATTCGCGATTGCCTGCACGAAGAATGCGGCGTTTTTGGCGTTTACAACAATAACGATGAGCTTGATGTATCGCGCTTGACTTATTACGGCTTGTATTCTATACAGCATAGGGGTCAGGAAAGCTGCGGTATAGCTGTGGAGGACGAGGATGTGATCCGCTGCTATAAACAAATGGGCTTGGTTTGTGATGTTTTTAATGAGGAACGCCTGGCATCTTTAAAAGGACAGGTAGCTATCGGCCATGTGCGTTATTCGACGGCAGGAGCTTCCAATGTTTTAAACGCTCAGCCGATAACCGTTAATTATCGTGATGGAATGATGGCTTTGGCTCATAACGGTAATTTGGTTAACTCCGAAGAGCTGAGATATAAAATGGGCAGCGGCGGCAGCGTTTTTGTGGCCGGAAACGATACAGAGATCATTGTCAAAATCCTCTCAAAGAACCTTGTTTCCGAAGCAAC
The DNA here is from genome assembly GCA_028709615.1 of Clostridia bacterium. Classification (GTDB taxonomy): domain Bacteria; phylum Bacillota; class Dehalobacteriia; order UBA4068; family UBA4068; genus JAQVWQ01. Next base: position 8,408 of record JAQVWQ010000044.1, read on the forward strand.
TATCGAAGATGCCGTTAAACAGACAATGAGAGTATTAAAAGGCTCATATGCTATTGTTTTATTATTGCAAGGCAAGCTGATCGGCTTTCGTGATCCTTTGGGTATCCGTCCGCTTTGCTTGGGTAAATTAAAACACTCTTATATTCTTTCCTCAGAATCCTGCGCTTTTTCTGTAATGGGTGCGGAGTTAATCAGAGATGTCAATCCCGGCGAAATAGTAATTATCGACGATGACGGAACGCGCTCTGTGCAGACTCCTACCCCCGGTCATTCTGCCTACTGTATTTTTGAGCATGTTTATTTTGCCCGTCCCGACAGCTATATAGACGGAGCCTCTGTTTATCGCGCCAGAGAAAACGCCGGCCGAATGCTGGCAAAAGAATATCCTGTTGATGCGGATTTGGTTATCGGAGCGCCCGATTCGGCTTTAACTGCCGCTATCGGCTATGCCCGCGAGTCGGGGATCCCTTACGGACACGGTTTAATGCGTAACCGTTATGTCGGCCGTACTTTTATTCAGCCCACGCAGGAGATGCGTGACGCAGCCGTTCATATGAAATTTTCTGCTCTGCGCAACGAAATAGAAGGAAAACGCTTGGTACTGGTCGATGACTCAATCGTTCGCGGTACGACTACGCGGGTGGTTGTGCAAATGTTAAAAGAGGCCGGCGCCAAAGAAGTGCATATGCGGATTTCTTCACCGCCTGTCATGTTCCCTTGCCATTACGGCATCGATACCGCCACGGCTTCTCAGTTGATTGCCTCGCGCCTTTCCGTTGAGGAAATCTGCCAAATGGTCGGCGCGGACAGTTTAAGATATTTAAGCTTGGAAAGCTTGTTAAAGGCTCCCGGAATAGATGGCGGTTTTTGCTCTGCCTGTTTTTCCGGTAATTATATGGTAAAAAACAATGAATAACTATGAAAGGTGACTTTAAAAAATGGAATATGGAGAAACTTTAAATCTGCCACAAACCGATTTTCCAATGAGAGGAAATTTACCGCAAAAAGAACCGGATTTTTTAGCCCGCTGGGAAGAGATGGATCTTTATGCCCTTTCTTTAGAAAAAAATTCTGATAAACCTTCGTTTATTTTGCATGACGGACCGCCCTACGCTAACGGAGATATTCACCTGGGGCATGTGTTGAACAAGGTTTTAAAAGATATTATTGTTAAATATAAAACTATGGCAGGTTTTCGCGCTCCTTATATCCCCGGCTGGGATACGCACGGTCTGCCCATTGAGCAAAGAGCCATTAAAGATTTGGGTATCAATCGTCACCAGGTCAGCAAGGTAGAATTTCGCCAACGCTGCCACGATTATGCTATGAAATATGTAAATATTCAGCGCGAGCAGTTTAAACGCCTGGGTGTGCGCGGTGATTGGGATGACCCATATTTAACCTTAAACCCCAAATTTGAGGCCGTACAACTGGGTATTTTTGGAGAAATGGCCAAAAAGGGTTATGTTTATAAAGGCTTAAAACCTGTCTATTGGTGTCCCGATTGCGAAACGGCTTTAGCCGAGGCAGAGATTGAGTATGCCGAACACAAATCAGCCTCCATTTATGTTAAATTTCCCGTTAGTGACGGCAAGGGTATTTTACCCGCTGACGCTTATTTGGTGATCTGGACAACCACACCGTGGACAATTCCCGCTAATTTGGCTGTTTGCCTGCATCCGGATTTTGCTTATGTTTTGGCCGAAATCGACGGCGAAAAGCTGGTTGTGGCCAAGGATTTGCTGGCAGGCTTTTTAAAAGCAATCGACAAGGCTGACGCGGTCTGTAATATCATAAAAGAATTTAAGGGTAAAGAGCTTGAGTTTTGCACCTGCCGCCATCCTTTGTTTGATAGAGATTCCTTAGTGATTTTGGGCAACCATGTTACTTTAGAGGCCGGTACGGGCTGTGTTCATACGGCTCCCGGTCATGGCGCGGACGACTTTATTGTCGGCAAACAATATGATTTGCCGATACTTTCGCCTGTGGATGATAAGGGCCGCTTTACGGCCGAGGCCGGACAATTTGAGGGCTTAGACACCAAGGCCGGCAATAAGGCGGTTGTCAAAGCCTTGGACGAAGCCGGTGTGCTCTTAAAATTTGCCATGTTCGAGCACCAATATCCCCATTGCTGGCGGTGTGGTACGCCGATTTTATTCCGCGCTACCGAGCAATGGTTCGCCTCGGTTGACGGTTTTCGCGAGCAGGCCTTAAAAGAGGTTGACAGCGTAGATTGGATCCCCTCTTGGGGACACGACAGAATTTATAATATGATTAGGGACAGAGGCGATTGGTGTATTTCCCGCCAGCGCACCTGGGGCGTGCCGATTCCGATCTTTTATTGTGCCGATTGCGGCAAACCGCTTGTAACTGATGAAACTATTGCTTATTTGCAGGAAATTGTTAAAAAAGAAGGCTCGTCGGCTTGGTTTGCTCATGAGGCTTCTGAGCTGATGCCTAAAGGTACCAAATGCGAGTGTGGCTCAAGCAGCTTTACCAAAGAAACAGATACCATGGATGTTTGGTTTGACAGCGGCAGCAGCTCATTTGCTGTACTTGAAAAGCGTGAAGGTCATTCGTGGCCGGCAGATTTGTATCTGGAAGGCTCTGACCAGCATCGCGGCTGGTTTAACTCTTCTTTGTGTATTGCTGTGGCAACCAGAGGCAAAGCTCCTTATAAAGCGGTTTTAACCCATGGCTTTATTGTTGACGAAAAGGGCTTTAAACAATCTAAATCAAAGGGTAACGCTACCGATCCGCACAAAATCATCAAAGAAATGGGCGCCGATGTTTTGCGCTTATGGGTGGCCTCGACTGATTACCGTAGCGATTTGGCCAATTCACCGGCAATTATGAAGCAAATCGGTGAATCTTATCGTAAAATCCGTAATACGGCTCGCTACCTGCTTGGCAACCTTTATGATTTTGACCCCGTCAAGGATGCTTTGCCTTTTGCAGAGCTAAATGAGATGGATAAATATATCTGGATTAAAAACGAACGCTTAGTCGGCAGAGTTTTAGAAGCGTACAAAAATTACGAATTCCACAATGTTTATCAAAACATTCATAAATTCTGTGTTGTGGATTTAAGTAATTTCTATTTGGATGTAGTTAAGGATTGCCTTTATACCGAACTGGCAGACAGTCATAAACGCCGCAGTGTGCAGACTGTTTTGTATCGTATCGCCGATTGCCTGATGCGCTTGCTGGCTCCTGTTTTATCATTTACCGCCGAAGAAATTTATGATGCCCTGCCTCAAGCCGATAAGGCTAAAAGCGTGCATTTGCTGGAGATGCCGCAAGCGGATAAG
>JAQVWQ010000045.1 GCA_028709615.1 Clostridia bacterium
ATCCGGCTACCGCATCGGCCCCTTTGAGATCGAAAGCGTCTTAATGGAGCATCCCGCAGTCTTGGAATGTGCCGTTACCGGCGTACCCGACCCCGTACGCGGACAAATCGTTAAAGCCACAATTGTACTGACCAAAGACTATGAGCCCTGCGAAAAATTAAAAAAAGAAATCCAAACCTTTGTTAAACAGCTGACCGCCCCCTATAAATACCCACGCATTGTGGAATTTGTACCCGAGCTGCCCAAAACCATCAGCGGCAAGATTCGCCGCAGCATCATCCGCGGCGAAGAGGATGTTATGGGCAAATAAAAGTGCATATTCTTAAAATTCTTAAACAAAAACTCAAACACGGGGCTTTGGCCCCGTGTTTAAAGTCTTTAGTATTATATTTTTTAAATTACAAAAACTAAAAACCTCTTACAAAAACGGCGCAAAAACCCGCAGCACTGCCTGCAATATTTTTTTGCCAAACTTTTCGTTAGTTATTTTCTCGCAATCAACAGGATCAGAAAGGGCAATAACCTCTAAAATATCCTGTTTTACCTCGCCGCAAACAGGCGACAGATAAAAAGCCGTGCAGCACTCATAGTGTAAATATAAACTGCGAAAATCCAAATTAGCCGTACCAACCACAGCCGAAATATCATCGGAAACCAGCATTTTAGAATGGATAAAGCCCGGGCCGTACTCATAAATTTTTACACCGGCCGAAAGCAGGCGGCGGTAATAAGAACGGCTGACCAAGAAAACCGACTTTTTATCGGGTATGCCAGGCATCACAATCCGCACATCAACGCCGGAGGAGGCCGACAAACACAAGGCCAGCTCGGTTTCCGCATCCAGCACCAAATAAGGAGTCGTGATGTAAACATATTTTTTGGCGCGGTTGATTAAATTAAGATAACAATGCTGGCCAACATAATTATTATCGGTCGGCTCATCGCCAAAGGGCTGCACAAAGCCTTTTTCCTCAGCAAAAACCTCTGCCTCTACCAAATAACGGCTGTAATTTTCCTTTTCGTGAGTGGCAAACTCCCACATCTGTAAAAACATCAGCGTAAAAGAACGAACGGCATTTCCGCGCAGCATAACGGCAGAATCTTTCCAATGTCCAAAACGCTCTTTACGGTTAATATACTCGTCGGCCAAATTAACGCCGCCGTTAAAGGCCACAAGTCCGTCAATAACACAAATTTTTCGGTGATCGCGGGAATTGATAAAGCCATCCAAAATCGGCCGCAAAGGATTAAAAATTACAATGGAAATCCCGTTATCCTCCAAATAATCCAAATGCTCATCCGACAAGCCGTCAAAAGTGCCAAAGGCATCATACATCAAGCGCACCTCAACGCCTTCCTGTGCTTTTGCCACCAAAATTTTACTGATTTCCCCCCACATCTGACCATCCTTAATGATAAAATATTCCATAAAAATAAATTTCTCGGCTTTTTTTAATTCCTCCTGCATTCTTTGCCACTTGGCCTCACCCAAAGCCAAATACTCCGCCTTACAGCCGGCAAAAACAGGAGCCTTGCCTTCGTTTAACAGATAAGTCGCCTCAGCGGCTAAATCGCGGTTTTCTGCTGCCAAAGCAGCTATCACCCCCTCTTCCTGAGTGTTGAGCCCGCGAGAAACCTCGTTGATATGGACCAAAGTTCTTTTTTGCCTGCGCGAAAGCTTAATATTATACCAAAGCAAAAACCACAGTCCGCCCAACAAAGGAAAAAGCACAATTAAAATAGCCCAGGCCATTTTATAAGATGAATTCATTTTCATCTGAAAAAGCCATAATAAAATTATTGCAGAAAGTAAAAATAATACAATATAAAGGTATTCTGCCACCTCATATAAAACTACTATTACCAGCAACAAAAAAAAGGCCTGTAAACCGATTAACAAACCGTAAATAAAATATTTAGAGGTCAAAAGCTGTAAACTTTTATTCAAGACAAACACCCCCGACAAAACCTTTGTAATCTTATTCGGCTTTAAAGCTTGTCAATCCTCTTAACAGCTTGTACTTGCAAAAAAAATAACCGTATTGTATAATAATGGCAATATTTTTTATTAAAGGAGTATCTCTGTGCTAATAGCAATAAGCTTACTTCTGGTAGTCTTTTTTTTGGTGATGAATGCTTTTTTTGTGGCTGCGGAATTCGCACTGGTGCGTGTCCGTAAATCACAAATTGATGTTTTAGTTGCCGAAGGCAATAAAAAAGCCTTGGTGGCTAAAAAGGTTACCGATAACATTAACGCTTATCTTTCCGCCTGTCAATTAGGTATCACTTTAGCTTCTTTAGCTTTAGGCTGGCTGGGCGAGCCTGCCGTATCCAAACTGTTTGAGCCGCTTTTTGATAAGCTTGGCCTTAACGCGGCCACAGCAAGTGCTGTTGCTGTGATTATCGGCTTTTGCATTATTACCATGCTACATATTGTTTTCGGTGAGCTGGTACCAAAATCTTTGGCCATCTTCAGCACCGAAAAATACGCTCTGGCCACAGCCCGCCTGCTGTATTTTTTCTACCACATAACCTATCCTATAATGGTATTGTTTAATTCAACGACCAACGGTATTCTCAAACTGCTCGGCCACTCAACTCAAGAAGAAGCGACCATGAGCAACGAGGAAATTTTGCTGATGATGGGTGAAAGCGTCAAGCAAGGCCAAATAGACGAATCACAATATCAGTTTGTCGATAATATTTTTGATTTAAGCGATAAGGATGCCGAAACGATTATGACACCGCGTACCGATATGATTTGTCTTTATCTGGAGGACAACATCGAAGAGCATTTAGATACCATCAACAACAGCCACTTTACACGCTACCCCGTTTGTAAAGAGGACAAGGATCATTTAGTCGGTTTTATTCACATCAAAGACCTCTATTGTCTGCGCGATCTTGGCGGCAGCGATATTACACCCTTAATCCGCAAGCTAAACGCTATACCGGAAAGCCTGCCGATCGGCCGTTTATTGACTCTGTTTAAAGCCAAAAAAACCAAAATCGCCGTTGTGGTCGATGAACATGGCGGAACCTCGGGCATCGTTACCTTAAGCGATGTCATCGACGAAATCGTCGGCGAGATGAGCGACGAATATTACCACGATGAAATCAAAAACTTTACGCAAATCGCCGAAAACAAATGGCTCTTTGAAGGCGTTTTAGAGCTGGATAAATGCGCCGAGCATTTAGGCCTGCGCATTGAAGACGACTTTGATTCCGAAACAATCGGCGGCTTTTTGCTGGCCTTAATGGAAAAAATCCCCCAAACGGGCGATTTCTGCCGATACGAAGATGTAATTTTCACCATAAGAGAAATGGAAGGTCTGCGCATTAAACTAATCGAGGCAAAAGTTTTGCGTACAAAAGAAGCTGAGCAAGAAAAAAGCTGATCCTGTAAAAAGTAAAAGCAACAGCCCCTCAAAGAGGGGCTGTTGCTTTTTTCCGTAAAGCTTATTCAGCAGCTTCTTCTCCTGCTTCTTCTCCTGCTTCAGTTCCATTTTCAGCTTCATTTTCCGTTGTTAAATCAAATGTCAATAACTTTTCTACATCGGCAGCAGACAAGGCTTCATCCATATAATCGTTGTAAACCTGGTTTTTAGCTGTGCCGGACTGCTCGTTAATAATTTCTTCTTTAAAATTTTCAAAGCCTTTTTTGTAACTGTCAAGCTTAATGATATGCACGCCCATAGAAGAAACAACAGGCTGTTTAGAATAGCGGCCAACCTCCGTCAGCTCTAGGCAGGCTTGCGTAAACTCCGGAACATAGGGAGATGTTTTAGCCGAAAACTCATAATCCATCACGCCGCCCGCGGCCGCCGAACCGTCCTGAGAATATTCTTTAGCTAATTTAGCAAAATCGGCGCCGGCATTTAATTGGTCTATCAGCCCGGCGACCTTTGCTTTAGCTTCAGCTACCAGTTTATCATCACTCATATCCTCGGGTATAATAATAATATGCGAAACCTTGCGCAAATCATAATCGTTGGGATTTTGATTATAAACAGTCTTGGCCTCCGCTTCGGAAATACCGATACCCTTGGTTACCAGATTATAAATTTCCTGTTGAATCAGCTGAGTGCGGATAATTTGCTTAAACTGCTCCTCGTTAATCCCCAAATTTATCAGCTCGGCTTTTAATTCTTTTTCGCCTTCATAGTTAGGCAATATTTTTTCGTTTAAAGTCTGTTCAACCTTTTCATCACTGACCTCTATTTGCAGTTTTTCAACTAAAGACCGCGAAAGAGCGTTATAAATTGACCTGTTGTAAGCGTCGCTTTTAAACTTTTCTACTATATCGGCAACCGATGGGTCGGCAGGATCGATACCGTAGTTTTGCAAATACGCTAAATTCTGCTTAACATTAAAGTCGTACTCCCATTGCGGAGCCTCCTCGCCGTTAACTATTGCCACAGGCTCATTTGAGTTATCATAAGAGGCGCTGCAAGCGCTCAAACAAGTCACAGCCAATATCACAACAAGTAACAAAACCGTTGTTTCCCTTTTCACAATCGTCATCCTTTCCGTCAACCTTTGTTTAAAGACTCTATGCGTAATTATACCACAAGTAAGCAATTATGCAATCTATAAAGCGTTTAATTCAGATAATCTTGACAAAATATTCATCAAACTATCAATAACCTCTCGCTCTTTTAGATCGCCAACCGTGATAATAATCAAAAAATCCTGTTTTTGTCTAAAACAAATTTGCCCCGGATACTCCGCCAAAAGCCCCATCAAGCTCTCGGGTTTGAGCTCGCGCCCTTGTGCCAAACGCATAATTATCTGCGAACCCTTACGGCTGACCGCGGCAATACCTAAAGCCCGCGTATAGGTTTTTAGTCCGCCCAAAAGCAAAAGATTGTTTAAAGCTGCCGGTATTCTGCCGTAACGGTCAAGCAATTCGGCGCGCAGTTCGTCCAATTCCGACAAAGACCGCGCAGCGGCAATGCGTTTATAAATCTCAATTTTTAAATTACCGTCCGCCAAATAGCTGTCGGGAATATAGGCGTTAATATCCAAGTCAAGCTGTGTGTTAACCTCCTCAACTACCGGCTTGCTCTCGTCAGCTCCGCGTTCGATTTCCTCACGCAGCAGGCGGCAATAAAGGTCAAAACCGACCGCAGCGATATGACCGTGCTGCTGGGCTCCCAAAATATCGCCCGCCCCGCGGATTTCCAAATCACGCATGGCAATTTTAAAGCCCGCGCCCAGCTCGGTAAAATCACGAATGGCAAGCAAGCGTTTTTTGGCAGTTTCGTTAATAATATGATTGGGGCGATAGGTAAAATAAGCATAAGCCTGCCGTTCGGAACGGCCGACTCGTCCGCGCAGCTGATAAAGCTGTGCCAGGCCGAATTTGTCGGCCTCGTTGACTATCAGCGTATTGACATTGGGTATATCCAACCCCGATTCGATAATCGTCGTACAAACCAAAAGATTATGCTTACCTTCCACAAACTCGCTCATCACCCGCTCCAGCTCGCCTTCGGGCATACGGCCGTGAGCAACGGCGATCCGCGCCTGCGGTATCAGTTCGGCCAGATCATCGGCCAAACGGTCAATGCTCATTATTTTATTATGCACAAAATAAACCTGTCCGCCCCTGGATAGCTCACGCTGAACTGCGTCTTTGATCAAGCGATCAAAATACTCCAAAACATAGGTCTGGACAGGACGGCGCTCGGCGGGAGGAGTTTCGATCACGCTCATATCCCGCATACCGGCCAAGGCCATATGCAAAGTGCGGGGGATCGGCGTTGCCGAAAGCACCAGTACATCGATATTGGTTTTTAAAGTTTTGATTTTCTCCTTGTGAGCCACGCCAAAGCGCTGCTCCTCATCGACAATCAGCAGCCCCAAATCCTTAAATTTAACATCCTTGGATAAAATCCGATGCGTGCCGATTAGCAGGTCGATCTCGCCCTTAGCCATTTTTTCGACAATAGATTTTTGCTCCCTTGAAGATGTAAACCTGCCCAAAACGGCTATACTTACGGGATAATCGGCAAAGCGCTCGCTAAAGGTTCTAAAATGCTGCTGTGCCAAAACAGTGGTCGGCGCCAGTAACGCAACCTGCTTGCCGTCAGAAACAGCTTTAAAAGCAGCACGCATCGCCACCTCGGTTTTTCCGTAGCCGACATCACCGCACAGCAAACGATCCATCGGCTTGCTGTTTTCCATATCGGCCTTAATTTCTTCTATGGCGCGCAGCTGGTCGGGGGTCTCCTCATAAATAAACCTGTCCTCAAACTCACGCTGCCAGGGAGTGTCGGGCGAAAAAGCGTAGCCCTCCGCCGCTTCGCGGGCGGCATAAAGAGCCAGCAGCTCTTTGGCCATATCACGCACGGAGGCCCGTACCCGCGCCTTAACCCGCTGCCATTCGCTGCCTCCCAGCTTATAGAGCTTAGGCGCTTTGCCTTCGCTGCCTATATATTTTTGTATTAAATCCAATTGATCAACGGGCAAATATAATTTGTCGGTACCGGCGTACTGTATCAATAAATAATCACGGGCGTTCTCGCCGACCTTCAGCCGTTCCACTCCCAAATAACGGCCGATACCCTGCGAAATATGAACAACATAATCACCGGCTGCCAAATCCAAAAAACTCTCGATCTTTTCGCCCTGCAGACGGCTGTGACTGCGGCGCAGCCGCTGTTTTTTTTCTGCGCCCAGCAGCTCTTTTTCCGTAATTACAGCCAAATTCAGTTCTGCGCATTCAAACCCTCCGCTGACAGCGGACAAAACAAAATTAACAGCGGGAAAATCCAAGGCACCGATGATTTGCCTGACCTGCTTTAAGCGCAGCTCCGTGCTGGCACAGACAAAAACCTGCCGCCCCGCCGAACGCAGATAGGCACTTTCTTCGGCAAACATCTGCGGATTGGCGCGATAATCGGCCGACTGCCGCGTTGACAAAAAATGCTGCTTGTCGCAAGGAATGCCGCGGTCAGGCAAGGCGGAAAAGCAAACAAGCGGCCGATGCTCAAAAGCCGAGGCCAGCTCCTCATAATCAATAAAATTATTATAAAAGGAGGGGAGCACCCTGCCCGCCAGCAGCAAATCCTCATAGCGGGAGGCACGAGCCAAGGCCTCGTCCTCCAGTTCTTTTTTAATATCTTTGGGCTCACAGAGCATAACCGCGCCCTTAGTCAAATAATCAATCAAAGAGCAGCCCTTGTATAAATAACAGGCCAGCTGCTCCATAATGCCGCTGCCGGCGGTACCCTGCCGGATATTTTCGGCTAAGGAAGCAAAGCGCAGCTTTAATTCTCGCTGAGCCTGCGCGTTTAACTTCAGGGCTGTTTTTGCCAAATCTGCCTGCAAGGCAGTAAGCATTGCCGTCAGAGAATCCTCGTCGGCCACCTCGGGTCGGGCGGGCACGATCAATACGCTGGCCGTTTCTTCCGCCGTTAACTGGCTTTCGGGATCAAAAAATCTAATCTTTTCCAGTTCGTCATCAAAAAAATCAAAGCGCAGAGGGCGGTTGCCGTCAATGGGATAAATATCCAAAATATCTCCGCGCAGCGAAAAGCTGCCCGCTATTTCCACCAACCCGGTTCTTTCGTAGCCGGCGTTGCTTAAATCGCGGTACAAGCGCTCCAGATCATAGCGCTCACCCTTTTTTAAGGTTATATATTTACTTTTAAACAAAGCAGGCGGGGGCAAACGGCGCATCAAGGCCGCCGCCGAGCTGACGACCAAGAGCCCTTCACCCTGCAGCAGGCGGGATATAACCGCCAGCCGCGCAGCTCTTAACTCAATATTTTGCGCAAAGCTATCTACAGGCAGCAGCTCCAAATCGGGGAACAACAACACGCGGTCGGGATAAAGCGCCCGCAGGTTTTCATAGAACTCGGCAGCGGCCGATTCACCGGCCGTTACCAGCAAAGCTTGCTGATAGGCACCCGCCAATTCCCCGGCAAAAACAGCACAAGGCAAGGGGGAAAGTCCGACTACCCCCTGTGCCTTGCCTGTCAGCAAACCGTTTTTAACTTGTTTAAACTGCTCTCCGCCTGCTATAATGCGGCAAATTCTCTCCATAGACTACTCCGGCCCGACTTGCTCTTCCTCAACAGCCTTTTGGGCTTTTTTATTATATTTTCTCATTGCCGCGTCCATTCCCTCTGCCGCCCACAGCAAGGCGGCATCGGCGGCCTGCAAAATAGCCTCCCTCATTACTTCCTGTTCTTCGGTCGAAAACACACCCAATACATAGTCGGCACCGTTGCCAAATAAAGGGTGATTGATGCCTATTTTTATACGGTTGATTTTTTCTGTGCCTGTCTGCTCAATAATTGAGCGCATGCCGTTATGCCCGCCGTGGCTGCCCTCTTTGCGCAGACGAATCAGGCCGCAGGGCAAATCCATATCATCAAAAACCACCAGCACATCCTGATAATCAATTTTATAATAACTGCATAAAGCCTGCAAAGGAAAACCGCTTAAATTCATAAAAGATTGCCCTTGACAAAGCAATATTTTCTCCCCTTGATAGTTTATAACACCGGTTAAAGCATTATGCTCGTTTTTATTAATTTGTATATTAAAGCGGCGGGCCAGCTCAGCTAAGACCATAAACCCGCAATTATGTCTGGTGGCAGCATATTTAGCGCCGGGGTTACCCAGCCCGACAATCATTTTTACCAAAGCTATCCCTCCAAAATAAGGTCTGATTATTTTATTTTAACACATTTATTTCTTCATAAAAAGCCCTTTTGCTAAATATATTCTAAAAAAAGCATTTAGGAGTGATCGGTTATGGAGAAATCAGCAAAAAAGCTCATTGCCAAACCCGTTTACAGCATCAGCGAAGGGTTTTTAATGGGTTATGTCAAAAGCATTGTCATCGATAATAAGGAAAAACGGGTACTGGCCTTAATAGCCGAAAAAAGAAGAATGACCCGGGAAGAAAAAATTATCCCCTTTACGCACCTGCAAAGCATTGGCGAAGATGCGGTTACCATTAATAAGGCTGCCCACGCCGAGGTAAAACCTAATTTGCCGCAGATTATCCGGCAAATGCACAACCCCTTGCAGGTAGTGGGGGCGCGCGTTTTTTCTGTCGGCGGCAAAATAATCGGCAAGGTTACTGATTTTTACTTTGATGAAAAAACCGGCCAAATCAGCACTTTGGAAATCGGTGAGGGTAATTTGCTTAAGGATAAATTTCTGCTGCCGGGAGAATACATCATAACCATAGCAGGCGGCACGATAATGGTGGACGATATGGCTTTGGATAAATTGGTCGGCAGTGAAAACCCAATTAAAGGAAGCTTTGACAAGGCCATTTCGGGTATTTCGCAAAATATCTCCTCGGCCTTTAGCAAGCGTAAGGAAGAGCCTGTTGTTATCATAGAGGAGCAGGTCCCTCCGATTGAAGCAGCAGTCAAAGCCGAAGATGAAGAACTGACAGAAATCGAAGCCGCCGCACCGTCCGAAGAAGCAAGCCAATCCCCTCTGCAGGCGGAAAGCGAAGATATTCAAGCTGCCGTATCCGAAACAGAAAATTCCTGCCCCAAACCGGAGCAGGAAGCTTAAAAATCGACTTCTGCCGTTTTTCAAACACGGGGTTAAACCCCGTGTTTGATTATTAGCGGCGGTATTATTATCTTTTACCTTAATTACATATAATCCTGAGGATCAACCTGTTCATCACGCATTGTCAAACAAAAGCATAAATGGCTGGGGCCGGCTTCAACGGGAATATTGCCGCTGACCTTACCGATAACATCTCCGCCGTCGGGTTGATCTCCAACCTGCCAATCCTCGGAAATAACGCCGTAATAAGCGCCAACCAGTCCCTTGCCGTGATCAATAATAATATAATCACCCCAAAGCTCATCTGCGCCCACTTCTTTAACAATACCGCCGGCGGCGGCAAAAACAGGCGCACCTGCCTCCGCGGCAATATCCACTCCGCGGTGATGGCGATAATCGCCGTAGGCCTCATCATAGCTCATTCCGTAAGCGCGAATGATTTCGCCCTCCACAGGCATTAACAGCTTGCTGGCGGGAGAAGCCAAAACGGCCTGCGGCTCGGCTTCCTGCTCAGACAATTCACTTGAATCGGCTTGCTCATTTTCCTGCGATAACGGCACAGCGGCTGTCACCCCCGAGCCTTGACCGGACGCAGAAATCGGACGAACCTTTTCAACCGTCAAACCTCCCCCGGACGGCAAATCAGCCGAGCTGACAATATGCGGCTCCTGCCGAAAAACATCAGTATTTTGCCAGGAAAATGCCCCCGCTAAAACAAGCACGCCAACCAAAATACCAATTTGATAAAAACGGCGGGAATGACGCCAAGAAAATTTCTCGTTCACTTTATAAAAACCTCCTTTTTTCATTTATTAGCTTTTAACTGTGATTATAGCCCGTTTAAAAAGGTTTTATTCTTTTTTTTATAAAATCAAACCCTAATAATAAAATAACACTTGACATTATGTTAAATTTAAGGTAAAATATCTTTTGTGTTCGACATTTTGCCGCTGTAGCTCAGTAGGTAGAGCGCATCCTTGGTAAGGATGAGGTCTCGGGTCCGAATCCCGACAGTGGCTCCATAAACAAAAAAATGTACTTGGTGTATTTACCAAGTACATTTTTATTTACTGCTTAGTTTGTATTTATTAAAAAATGCTTTTTTGCCGTACAAAATACTGCGGTCTGTCTGCTTAAAGCAGACAGACCGCCTTTGTTTTAATAATTTGGACTTCTATCGCCTCTTTCCAGCAAAACCTGCTTATAATGGGCAGCGGCAGCCTTGGCGCCCGGCAGATCCATATCGCTGTAATTACCGCATTCGGCAGGAGATGACCCGGGAATCTGGCCGCTAAATTCACAAATATAATCCATAGCAGCGATTATAAGCTCATAAACGGCCCTAAAGGATAAATCATCCCAAACCAGCAAATAAAACCCCGTACGGCAGCCCATTGGCCCCAAATAGACGATTTTATCGCCCTCCGTGCTGTTGCGAAAATAGGTTGCCGCCAAATGTTCAATGGCATGGCAAATACCGGTAGATAAGACGGGTTCGCGGTTGGGCGCGGTAAAACGCAAATCGTAAGTTAAAACTCCTTTATCGCTGCGCGAAAGATAAAGCCCCGGCAGCAGCGTTAAATGGTCAATTTGAAAGCTGGCAATCAAATTGTTTTTATTCATCTTCGCCCTCTCCAAAGACATCTTCAATTTCATCGCTTGCAAGTTGGTCTTTTTCCTGCTTTGCCGGCAGCTCGGGCAAATCGTCATCCTTGTCTTCGTGAGAAACAACCTTGGCCATATCAACCACGGCATCGCCTTCATCGAGCTTAATAATTCTCACTCCTTGAGCGTAACGGCCCTGCTCGGAAATATCACTGGCAGGAACGCGAATCACAACGCCCTCGCGGGAGATGATCATTATTTCGTCACCCGCGCGCACAACCAAAATCGCCACCAAATCACCCGTTTTTTCGTTGCAGCGCATAGCATATACACCCTTGCCGCCGCGATTGGGTTTACGAAAATGCGCAACTGGCGTGCGTTTGCCATAACCGTTTTCGCTGATGACC
>JAQVWQ010000137.1 GCA_028709615.1 Clostridia bacterium
TCTAAACTGATTTGCGGCTCATTTGTACGATTATCGATAACAGGTTGCGCGTCTTTTAAATGGGAGCCGTCCATAATTACTACTCCGTCCGGACCGACAAATTGCATTTTTGCGGTAGTTCCTAAAAGCTCAATGGCTTCATCGGGGTTATCAATACCGGCAAGTTCAACAATAATTCTGTCGCTGCCGGATTTTTGAATAATCGGTTCGCTGACACCAAATTGGTCAACACGATTACGCATAACGGCAATAGTTTGTTCTAAAACTTCGTCAGTTAAAACTTCTCCCTCTTCGGGATTGGCTTGCAAAACGACCTGTGCGCCGCCCTGTAAATCCAAGCCTAAGCTGATACGCTCGGAAATGGGCTTGATCGAAAGAGCGATCAGCGCAGCCAGAAGTATAATTACAATTGTAATTTTAAGTCCGCTTCCGCCTTTCATTAAATAGCCTCCTAAATTAAAAAAATGCAATAATAAACAAAGTTTATTATATCACTATATAGGGACAAAAGTCAATTATTTAGAGAAAAAAGAAGCGGACGGCAAAATTTGCCGTCCGCAAGTTACATTATTTTTGTTTTTCGTCTTCGGTTTCGGCAGTATCGTCTTCGTAAACATATTCATACTGCTCATCATCTTCTTCGTTGTCGTCATACTTGAATTCGCCGGGGGCAAATTCCGTTTCTTCTTTTTTAATGCCGCCGACAGAAGTTTTGAGGACTTCGATTTCTACACCGTTAGCGATCAGAATTTTAAAGGTTTCTTCGTTCGTTTCGGTAATTTTTCCTAAAATACCGCCTACAGTAAAAATATTTGCTCCTACTTGTAAGCTGTTAAGCATTTCTTGTCGTTGTTTTTTTTGCTTTTGTTGTGGTCTGACAAGTAAAAAATAAAACAGTATAATAAAAAATCCTAAATATCCCAGCATCGGTAAAAAGCTACCGCCGCCGGCTGCTGCTGTTTCTGGCAAAATTAGTCACCGCCTATTTCTGTTTATTTATTAAAAATCTTAACAAAATATATTCTACAATAAAATATTAAAACCCTTTTTTTTAAACTATTTTTTAAAGACAATTAAACATTTTTTTATTGCTTGATCGACACGATGTTCAAATTGCAGGTGCAGTTTTTAAGAATATTTTTAAATAAAGGCAGGTGTAAGCTACTGTTTGTTCTTCGATTTTAGCACCGTAATTATCATAACCGCAAATAAGACCTTCATAAAAAGTTTTCTTCTTCCCTGCTAAATAGTTTTTTTTAATTTTACCTTAATAAAAAATAAGCTGTTGGTATTTTAACATAAAAAATAAAAATCATTCAATTATTAAAGATCAAGTTTTTTGCTTGACTTTACCTGTCTTTCTTTGGTATAATTATGCGCGTGGAGAAAATTCATTATGGGGGTATGGCTCAATTGGTAGAGTAGCGGACTCCAAATCCGTTGGCTGAGGGTTCGAGTCCTTCTGCCCCCGCCACAAACAAAAGCCCTGCATTTGCGCTTTTATCTGCGTATTTGTGGGGCTTTTTTTGCTTGGCACTGTTTTTTCGTAACCTGCATTCGCAGA
Source organism: Clostridia bacterium (assembly GCA_028709615.1). Classification (GTDB taxonomy): domain Bacteria; phylum Bacillota; class Dehalobacteriia; order UBA4068; family UBA4068; genus JAQVWQ01. The sequence continues at coordinate 1,565 of JAQVWQ010000137.1, forward strand.
AATTCTAAGAACTATTTCATTCACGGTACTTTTAATCATAAACAAAAAGACTACTACTAGAGCAGTCTTTTTTATTTACTTAAGTTATTAATTAATCTTTTTAATTAAATTACAGAGATTTTCTGTAAAGGTGGTAACAGTGTTGATACCCTCGGTATCCTCCATGGCCGAGCCTTTTATGTGGCTGCCTATAACCATATTCCAGTAGGTAGAGCCGGGCACAATCATACCGTTAATAAAGAAAAACATCAGCATTTCGGATAAGGTAATTGTTTGCCCGCCGCGGCGAGCAACGGCAATTGGACCACCTACCATACCATCTAAAAACTTATCAGATGAGCGAGAGACCATACCTAAGCGTTGCAAAAGGCACATCACATCTCCTCTTGCGGTGCCAAAATAAACGGGGCTGGCAACAATCAATCCGCTTGCTCCCCTCACCTGCTCTATTATTTCGTTTAAACCGTCGTCCAAACGGCATTTTCCGTTTTGTTTACAATAGCCGCAGGCTTTGCAGGCATAGATATCATTGTCACGCAGATAAATTATTTGCGGGGTCAAGCCGGCTTGTTCTACGGTTGTCGCACAGGCACGAATAATTTGTTCGGTATTGCCGTCGGCACGCGGGCTGCCGGAGATTAAAACTACATTCATAATATTAAAAACCTCCTTTTATTTTAGGAAGGAAGCATCCGGGACAGTCAGTATCAAAGGCTCGCCGTCAGTTACCATAACGCTATGCTCATACTGTACGACCTGGCATTTATTGGGCGTTACCAATGTCCAGCCATCATCACCGAAATCTTCCACATAATTATCGCGCTCAGAAACAAAGGTTTCAATGGCCAAGGCCATTCCTTCCTTGATGATTCTTCGGTCAAGCTTTTCGTGGTAATTATAAATGCTTTCCGGTTCGTCGTGCAGGGTTTTACCTACCCCGTGGCCGCAAAGATTTTTAATAGTGGTAAATCCGTTGCGTTTGGCCTCTTTTTCGACCTGTTTGCCCAGTTCGTTAAGCCTTCCTCCGGCGACGGCGCAGGCAATAGCTAAATCCCGAGCACGGTATGAGCAGTCCATAAGCTTTTTTTTATGACCAAATACTTCTCCTACACTATATGTATAGGCGGTATCGGAAAAATATCCGTCTTTATGTGCAGAAACATCAATATTAA
>JAQVWQ010000138.1 GCA_028709615.1 Clostridia bacterium
AAGAGCGGACAGGCGATAAATCGCGTCCTGGGTGTCGGCATCCAGCTCGGTAACATCGGAATATTCAGCGGCAATCGCGCTTGTCGCTAAACCGAAGACCATAGCCAGAGCTAACAGTACAACAAGTAATTTCTTCATGTACATACCTCCTAAAAAATTTTTACTACTCTAAAGGCTAGCCTCCTTTAGAAAGTTTAAGAACAATTTATGTACTTGCCAAAGATATAAGGCAACAATTTGCCTTTTGTAATAAATACAAGTTTTAATTTATTTTCTTGCAAGGTTTTTATCTATTTAATAAGATTTTTTATTATACTTTGCTAAATTTACCGCAATTTAAAACCATTTTATCATCAAACACAAAAAATGACAAGCGTTTAATTTATTACAAACAATTTTGCCGCGGCAGATACCGGCGCCGACGGGCTTAAGGCAAACGGCGGCGTTTCATCTCGGCCTGAATTTTTTGGCTTTTGCGGCGCGATTTATTAACGGCAATCACGAATTTAGGCAAAGCCATCATTCTGCCGATACGGCTGGGCTGTTTTAAAAGCCGCCACAGCCACTCTAATTTAAGCCTCTGAAAAGAGGCGGGGGCTCTTTTAACAATTCCGGCCAAAACATCAAGGCTGCCGCCGACACCTATGGCAACCAGCGGCGGCAGTTCGTCTTGATGGTCGTAAATCCAAATATCCTGCCGCGGCGCGCCCATTGCCACAAAGAGCAGGTCAGGCTTTTTATCCGCGATGTCAGCTAAAATATTTTTTTCTTCTTCTTTATTAAAATAACCGTCGTGCGTGCCGACAATTTGTATGGAATTGTTTTGCTCGCGCAGCTTGGCGGCGGCAGTTTGCGCTACCTGAGGCGCTGCGCCCAAAAAATAGAGCTTCCAGCCGTTATAAGGGGCCTGCCTGCACAGCTCTTGCAGCAGGTCGATACCGGTAACGCGCTCTTTTAAAGGGTGACCCAGCTTAGAGGCCGCCCACAAAATACCCGCGCCGTCGGGTGTGACCATTGCTGCATGCTCGATAACGGTTTTGGTTTTTTCGTCATCTTGAGCGTTATAAAGTATCTCGGCATTTAGTGTAACAACCTGTGACGGCTTTTTGCTCTTGATCAGCTCGGCGATGCGGCTTAGGCTTTCTATCATATCCACGCTGTCAACGCGGATACCCAGTATTTTCATTGATTTTCTTCCTCCGTGGGTAATTGCTCCGGGGCAGGCGCTGGAGGGTTAAGAATTTCTTCCAGCATTGCGGCAACCGCTTGCTCATCTTGCACCCAATAGCTGACTCCATTAATATATTGGGGCTTGCCGGGCAGCATTTTAAAGGAGATATTGTCGTGAGGCAAAATCTTCATAAAGTTAATTAATGAAAGAGCTTCGTTAAGCGTTATATCGGTACGGATATATTCCCATATCGCACTGACGGCTCCGGGCATTTTCCAAATATTGGCCGGAGATAAGGCCGTATCGGTCAGCGCGCCCAAAAACTTTTGCTGACGGCCGATACGGCCGATATCCGCCATAATCTTATCGCGGTAGCGGACATAGCCGAGAGCGTTTTTGCCGTCTAAAACTTGTTCGCCGGCTTTAATGTTAATACCTTCCCACTCGTTGATCATATCTTCTTCTACGGTAATGGGAACGCCGCCGATAGCGTTGATGGCCTTTTCAAAGCCTTGAAAATTTATTTCGGCATAATTATCAATGGCAATTCCCAAGGTTTCTTCGATTGTAGATTTAGTCAGCGGAATGCCGCCGTAAAAATAAGCGTGATTGATTTTGGTTTTTTCGCCCGAGGAGGGAATTGTAATGTAAGTATCCCGCGGGATAGAAACAACATTTACACGGCTGTTTTCGATGTCAATAAAAGCCGCCAAAATCGTGTCGGTGCGGCCATCGTCCGACCAGTCGGCCCGCTTATCGCAGCCGACGGCAAGCACAACAAGCATACCGTCATCGCCGACCAAAGCGGACTGATAGAGGCTGTCCTGATCGACAAACTCGCCCGTAAACTCCGGCGGATTGCTGCCGGCTAAAGCCACACCGCAATAAAAAGCCCAGACCAGACAAAAGCCGATAAGCAAAGCAAGACAAAGCTTGCGAGCGGTGGAAAGTGTTTCAAAACTGCTTTGCTTACGCCAATTTGTGCGGTCCGGCCGCCAAAAATCGTGGTCGTGTTCTGTCATAAGCTGCTCCTTATTTTATAATTACTTTTTTAGTGCTGCCTTGCCAATCCACTTGTCTGCCAAAGGCCTCAAGCACAAAGCGCACAGGAACCAAAACGCGGCTGTTTTTTATAACAGGTTTAGCGGGCAGGCTGACAGTTTGCCCATTTAATGAGGCATTACCTGTTTTAATGCTTAAAAGCACCGTTTTGCCGCCACCGGTACAGGTTACGACCTGCGTTTGACTGTTCCAATCGACTGTTAGGCCAAAATTCTCGCCAACAAAGCGCAAGGGCAGCATAGTATAATTGCCGATCAACAGCGGGGCTGTATCCATTACAACCGCTTGATTGTTGATGTAGGCGGTTTTATTGTCGATTTGTAAAACAACGGTTTTAAAGGTGCCGGCAAGCTGCGCCTCAAGCTGTTTTACTTTTTGTTCTAAGGGGGCAAAGCGAGAATTGACATAAGCATCTACCCACGACTTAGAAACCAGCGGGTCATCCTTATCGCCCGCCGCCGCACCGGC
>JAQVWQ010000046.1 GCA_028709615.1 Clostridia bacterium
TTTTTGTGAATAAACAAAGTTGTTAGTTTATGGGTTAATTTGTCGAATAAAACTATTATACGCTTTATAACATACAAAATCCCCTGCCAAAGGCTTAATTATCGGCAGGGGATTTAAACTTTTGTGGAGGTTTTAACCGTTAAGCAAAAAATTACTTAAAAGCAACAACTGTTGAGCCGAAATAAACAAAATTTACAGCGGCTTTCTCGTCATCGCCCGCATAGGCTCCGCTGCCGCTTTTTAAACACTTATGCCCCCTTTGCTCTACCCGCCGGTAAAGCTATTGCATTTTATTCTCTTTAATAAAGCTTATCTTATAAAAGCTTTTATTAGTCTATACCTATATGCTAATATGCTAACAAAAACTTGCTTTTACGCTAGGGCTAATATATAATATTAAATATAAAAATCCGATTCATCCTAAAGTGGTAAAGGGTGTACGCATACAAGGCCTTAACTGCCGGAAGCCCTGCCCACTCGTAAAATAAAATTGTGCTCAGCTAAAAAAACAGCTCAATTAATCACAGCTAATTAAAAATTGTCATAAACAGCAAGAGAGGGAGGAAAATGTTTGAATATAATTTCTGTAAAGCTTAAAGAGGTTTTGTATTCAGTTCTACCGATTACGGTGTTAGTATTGATTTTAAATTTTACTATATCCCCCATTGATACATCATTATTGATCAGATTTCTTATTGGCGCGGTGCTTATTATTTTAGGCTTAACAGCCTTTTTAATTGGAGTAGATATTGGAATTACTCCGATTGGAAATAACCTGGGCTCAACGATCGCCAAGACCAATAAAATCTGGATCGTAGCCTTTGCCGGAATCATTCTCGGTTTTTTTATATCCGTTGCCGAGCCTGACCTTCATATCTTGGCAGAGCAGGTCAGCTCTGTCACCTCAGGCCTGATTTCAAAGTGGGGCATTGTTATTATTGTATCAGCCGGCATTGCTGTAATGCTTTCAACAGGGCTTTTAAAAATCGTTTATAATTTCCCTTTATATAAATTACTAACCATTCTTTATGGCATTATTTTGGTTTTGGCGATATTTACAACCCCGGAGTTTTTAGCAATATCCTTTGACGCTTCGGGAGCGACAACCGGCGCTTTAACCGTACCGTTTATTTTAGCGCTTGCCATAGGCCTTTCAAAATTAAAAAAGAATAGTAAATCATCCGAGGAGGACAGCTTTGGCTTGGTAGCGATTGCCTCTTCAGGGGCTATCATTGCGGTTATGGTTATGAGTATCCTATCAAAGACGGGCAAGATAACAGGCAACCTCGCTCAAGAGCCGGCAGCGCCCTCAATACTTTATCCATTTCTTCACGAATTTCCCAAGGTGGCTTTAGAAATAAGCTTAGCCTTGCTCCCCATTATATTAATATTTATAATATTTCAAAAAGCTTCATTCAAATTATCGATTAGAACCGTTCGTAAAATTCTATTTGGCATTTTGTTTACATTTTTAGGACTTGTTATGTTTTTAGTCGGGGTTAATGCCGGCTTTATGGATGTGGCAAGTACGGTTGGTTATAAAATTGCCTCTTTAGATAACAAGGCTTATGTGATTATAATAGGATTTATACTGGGCGTTGTTACTATACTTGCAGAACCGGCAGTCTATGTACTAACACATCAGATTGAAGATGTCACAAGCGGTTATGTGGGCAGAAGAGTTGTTATGATTACGCTTGCGATCGGGGTTGGTATCGCTGTGGCCTTATCTATCGTCAGAATTTTGGTAGCAGAATTGCAATTATGGCAATACCTGCTTCCGGGATATATTATTGCTGTTGCAATGATGTATTTTGCTCCCAAGCTCTTTGTAGGTATTGCTTTTGATGCAGGCGGGGTGGCCTCCGGACCAATGACAGCCACCTTTATACTGGCCTATGCACAAGGGGCTGCTCAAGCGACAAAAGGAGCAAGCGTTTTAGTTGACGGCTTTGGAATTATCGCAATGGTTGCAATGACTCCGTTAATTGCCCTGCAATTATTAGGCTTGATTTATAAGGTCAAGACAAAGAAGGAGGCGTAAAGCTTAATGAATAATGAATCTAAAATGACAGAAATAGAATTGATCTGTGTTATCGTCAATTTTGGAATTGCAAGCAAGGTGTTAAAAAAAGCAAAGCAGCACGGTGTTAAAGGCGGTACGGTAACTTTAGGAAAAGGAACTGTTAACAGCCGTATCTTAAATTTTATCGGGCTTTCTGATATCAGAAAAGAGATTTGCCTTATGCTGGCGGATACACAGACGGCTTATCGATCTATGGAAGAGCTGAATAAAGAGTTTGATTTTAATAAGCCAAATCATGGCATTGCTTTTACAACTTCAGTTTATAAGGCTTTTGGAGCAAAAAGCCTTACCTGTCAAAACACAGAGGATGAAAAAGGAGCGGTGAACACGATGTATCACATGATAACAACCATTGTAGAAAAAGGTAAAGCCGAAGATGTTATTGATGCCGCAACCAAAGCAGGCTCAAAAGGAGGAACTATTTTGGGAGGCAGGGGTTCAGGCATCCATGAAACCAGCAAGCTGTTCGCTATGGATATAGAGCCGGAAAAAGAAATCGTTATTATCTTATCGGAAACGGATATGACGGATGCAATTGTATCGTCTATCCGCACACAGTTAAACATCGACGACCCCGGAAAGGGAATTATTTATATCCAAAATGTCAATAAGGTCTATGGCATATATAAATAAACAGGCTGTTAAACCGCTAACCGAAGCTAATAACACAAAGCTAGCCAAAGGTCGGTAATGCAAGCTGACAAGTCTTGAGCCAAAGCAGCTAAAAAGGCATTGCCTTAGCTTGCCGTTTTGGCAACAGCTTAATTGCTGTACCCTGCCTGACCCTTTTTAACAAGCGCCGGATAACAGTTACCCAAACGCTTGCTTGCCAAAAGCGTATTAAAATACTAAAAATATCTTATAATAAAGGGGTAATCTGTATTTTTACAAAACTATTCATCTTATTTTGCGATATTTTAAAAATTAAAAACCAAAGACACTTTAAGGGAGTTATGTTTAATGGCAAATAAGGGCGGCTTTACTAAAGGTTTAGCTATAACAGGTACAATACTCGTCTGGCTGCCGATATTATTTACTTTGATAACCTCCGTATTCGGCACGATAAAAGCCCAGAGGTTCCTTTGTGATTATTTAATACCTGCAGAGTTGTTTCCCGTTGCTTTAGTTGGCACACTGTTACTCTTTTGGGCGGCAATGCGGGCTAAAATTATGCGCAAGGTCATCATTTGGGGCTTGATTCTGATGCTGATATTTTTGTTCGGCGGTCAGGCTTTGGCGGTAGTCACCGGTCTTGCCTCGGGCGCTATTGAGCCGGCAGGCTGGCCTTGGGTATTGGTCATATCATCAATCGCCATTTATACGCTGTCTTTAATTGTAGTCTGTATAGCAGGCACTTTATTGGTTAAAAGGTTGTTTTGTGTTGGTAATTACAAATAAAGCTTATACCGTTGTATAATTTATCTCATAACCACACCTTGACAATTTAATATGGACAAGCAAGTAACACCCCCACCGATAAATCGGTAGGGGTGTTACTTTAACCGTTTGCTGCTTTTTAACTCATGAGATATATAAAATTTTCATGCTTCCAAGCTGCTGCGTCAGCTTTTGCCGCAAAAATGCCTCCGCTGCAACGCGCACATCGGCGCGATAACAGTATTTGCCCCGTCCGCGGCCGGTCATCAGATCTCGGTCAAAGAGCTGGACGGCGTGAGGGAATGCCTCGGTGTTAATAGCATTCTGCACAAAGCTGTATGTCATAAGGATAATCTCGATAAAACCGTGATTTTTTACCTTTTCGTCCAGCTTGTCAGCCAGCTCTTCTATAAGCTCGGCGTACAGCTGTTGCCAGCCCGGCAATAAAATAATCGGCGCAATCAGCAGCCCCACCCGATAACCGGCTTGTGCCATATCATTAAGGGCGCTAATGCGGGCATCCAGCGGTGAAGTGCCTATCTCAACCCGACGGATAATTTCTGTTGGGTTAAAGCTCATACGAAAGATAGTTTTGCCGCCGTGAGCAAGACCCAGCAAGGGCTTAACCATAGCAAATTTTGTGGGAAAGGTAATAAACCCCTTGCCCTCCCGTGCATAGCGTTCAATCGTCCACGGAAGATTGCCCGTTACGATATTTTCTAAAACAAGGTCGCTGTTGCTACCGATTTCAAAGGTTTGAGGATTAGATGCAGCATTGCTTTTTTTCAGCAGCCTATCCATCATCTGTTCACGATTTACAAACAGCCTCAGGTAAGCGCATTTATTATAATTACACACCAAGTAGCAGTACAGGCACATGGCCCGGCAACCGGAGGAGGTATAAGGCACCAGCCAGTCGGATACCTTGTTATTCTCAACATATTTATGCGTTTTGCGCACGCCCACGATCAAGTGGCGTTTAAGATGAGGAAACTGCAAATTATCTGACCCGCTTAACTCCGGGATAAGGTTGTGCGATTTTATTTCCAACCAAGGCAGCGCCGCATATTTCTTCTGCAAAAACGCTCCCAGCTCATAGTTTAAGGCTTGCGGCTCGTAATAGACCGCATCAAAATTTATATCCATATTTAAGCCCTCCGGCTTATATTTTGCCTAAAGCAGCCAATAATATTTAGAATGAAGATATAAAATAAATTTTTTTGAATACAAGCTGTTTAATACCTAAAATCACACGATTTAGTGTTGTTTTTAGGCAAAAACATTTCAATTCTGAAATGCGCAAATAAAAATACCCACATCTAGCTGGTCTTAAAGTAACATTTATGGAATATTTATTGAAAAACGGCCTATTTTGCTAGATAAACAATAAAAAACCCCTGCCAGGATATTGTCCTTTAGCAGGGGTTTTATGGCGGAGAGATGGGGATTCGAACCCCAGGTACAGTTTCCCGTACACATGATTTCCAGTCATGCACCTTCGACCAACTCGGCCATCTCTCCATGGGTGGCTGTTTGCTCAAAAAAACATAGCTTAATTATTATACAAAATTTTTAATAAAAAGGCAAGCTTTTTTTATTTTTTATTTAAATATTTTATTCACTTTCATTGTCCAAAGCTTTTTTTACTGTCAGCTCAGCGGCCTCGGCAATATATTCCGACAGCTTTTTATCGCCCGTACCGACAATATAAGTTTGGCAGCGATTAACGGGCAATAAAATTTTACTGGCGGAAGAAGCGGCAATAGTTCTGGCCATGCGCGCTGTGATTTCCCCACCCATTGCGCCGGCCATCACAATGCCGATTGGGCCGACAATCAAATCGGCATCAAAAACCAGAGCCTGCAAAGCATCGTCGCCCCAAGCCGCATAATCCGCCCCGGCTTTTTGCATAGCCCAACTGGCTGCCTCGCTTGTTCCGCAAGCCAAAAGGGGCTGATTAGGCAAAAGTGCTTTTATTTGCTGCACCAGACTTTTGCCGATTCCGCCGCCCCTACCGTCAATAATTATAATGTTCTTCAAAAATATTCACACCTTATTTTACTTCTTCAAAAGCATATTTATCCGCCTTGCAGCGCGGACAAAGAAAATCCTCGGGAACATCCTCCCATTTTGTACCCGGCGCTATGTTGCCGTCCGGATAACCTTTTTCTTCGTCATAAATATAACCGCAAACAATACATCTGTATTTAGCCATAAAATAACCTCCTTTTTGTAATATTATCATAAAAAAATCAAAAAGTCACTAGCAAAATAACTCTTTTTGAGGTAAAATAAATTTAAACGGTTATAATAATCTGAAAGGGGTTTATTCGTGATTAAAAAAATTGCGCTTTTAACCAGCGGAGGCGATGCACCCGGAATGAACGCCGCCATACGCGCCGTTGTTAAAACAGCTCTTAAAAATGACCTTGAGGTCATAGGAATCCGCCGCGGTTACGAAGGACTCCTTGATCAAGATTTTATCGAAATGAAACGGGGCAGTGTTTCCGATATTCTTCAGCGCGGCGGCACTATGCTTTTAACCGCCCGCAGCGAACGCTTTAAAACGCCTCAGGGTCTGGCCGAGGGAGCGGAAATTCTGCGCAAAGACCGGATCGGCGGCTTAGTCGTAATCGGCGGCAACGGCAGTCTTTGCGGCGCACAAAAGCTCAATGAGCTGGGCATTACCACAATCGGCCTGCCTGCCACCATCGACAACGACTTGGCCTATACCGAAGCCTCGATCGGCTTTGATACGGCAATTAACACCGCGCTTTATGCCTTGGGCAATCTGCGAGATACTTCATATTCACACGGACGGGTTAATGTTGTTCAGGTAATGGGCCGTCATTGCGGGGATATTGCCCTGCATGCGGCTATCGGCTGCGGTGCCGAAGGTGTTTTTTTACCCGAACGCGAGCCTGATATTATGGGTCTATGCAATATTATCAACAAACGCCGCGATTTAGGCTGCTTACTGAACATTGTTGTTGTTGCCGAGGGCTGTCCGCTTTCGCTGGAAGAAATAAAAGCTGTTTTAACTAAACAAACCGGTGCAGAAGTGCGCACAACCGTTTTGGGCCATATTCAGCGCGGCGGCTCACCTACCTCCTACGACCGCCTTTTTGCCAGCCGCTTAGGTGCTTACGCCGTAGATTTACTGCTTAAAGGAGCGTCGGGACGAGCCTGCGGTATCAAGTACGGCAGGCTGGTTGATTTTAGCTTTGAGGATGCTCTCGCCATTAAAAAAAATCTTGACGAAAGCCTCTATGAGCTTTTTGAACTGTTATCAAAATAATTTTGATATATCGACCGCAGTTTGCTATTGACAAACATTCTTATTAGTGTATAATGGTAAATAACGGTTAATTAAAACCAAAAGGAGACTTGAGAAATGACCGATTGTAATTTAAGCTGCTCGTCCTGCTCGGAAGACTGCAACGAACGGCGCGAGGGACAGCCCGATCCCTTAGCAATTGCCAAAGCCAACCCTGATAGCCATATCAAAAAGGTTATCGCCATAATGAGTGGCAAAGGCGGCGTTGGCAAATCTATGGTTACTGCGCAAATTGCTGCCGAAATGGCTCGCAGGGGGTATCAGGTGGGCATTATGGACGGCGATATTACAGGCCCTTCCATTCCAAAAATGTTAGGCATCACCGAACGCGCTCAAAGCGACGGCACAGCCTTTTTGCCTGTTAAAGCCAAAGGAGAGCTTGCTGTAATGTCTTTAAATTTGGTTGTTGAAAACGAAGAGGATCCCATCGTGGTGCGCGGCCCGATCATTGCCGGCACTATCCGCCAGTTTTGGACAGATGTAGCTTGGGGCGAGCTGGATTATTTGTTTGTTGATATGCCTCCCGGCACAGGTGATGTAGCCTTAGCGGTAATGCAAAATCTGCCTGTTGACGGCATTATCGTTGTTACCTCCCCGCAAGAGCTCGTAAAAATGATTGTCGGCAAAGCCATTCGTATGGCCAAAATGCTTAACAAGCCTGTATTGGGCTTGGTCGAAAACTACAGCTATCTTAAATGCCCCGAATGCGGCAAGCAGATTTCTGTTTTTGGCGAGAGCCATATCGACAAGGTAGCCGCCGAGTACGATCTTAAAGTTTTAGGCAAAATACCCATCGATCCCGCTATTGCCGAAGCCTGCGACAACGGCAAGGCCCAGTTTATCAAGGCTAATTATTTAGATAATGCCGCAGAATTACTCGAAGGTATGCTGGAGGTAAAATAATGCTTATTGCCGTAGCCGCCAAGGACGGAGCTTTAACCGATTTTGAAAATGCCGATGTTTTTGAGCTTTATCAAATAGAAAACGATCAACAAAGCTTTTTTAAGCAGGTTACCGCTAATGTCAAGGGTATCGGAGCCTTAGCCGGTTTTTTAAAAACAGTTTCGGCCGATGTGCTCATTGCCAAAAGTATTACTCCGGCGGCCAAAGCGGTTTTGGACATGGTAAGGATAATGCCCGTACAAGGAGATATAGACTCTGCCGAAGCTGCTGTCAGCGCGCTGCTGACCGGCCGTTTAAAACCAATGACCTGCCAAGAGCACGCCGATTGTTCTAACTGCGGCAAGCATGACGGCGGGCATTGCGGCCGTCATTAAATAATCTTGCTTTAGCAATCTGCTAATAATATAATTAAAAAAAGGAGCGATTACTATGACAGAATTTAAAGGCAGCAGAACAGAGGCCAACTTAAACGCCGCATTTGCCGGAGAATCGATGGCCCGCAACAAGTACACCTATTATGCTTCTCAAGCCAAAAAAGAAGGTTTCGTGCAAATTTCCAACATTTTTTTAGAAACAGCGGAAAACGAAAAAGAACATGCCAAGCTGTGGTTTAAGGCTCTACACAACGGCTCGGTTCCCCTCACTGAACAAAATTTGTTGGATGCGGCCGACGGCGAAAACTATGAATGGACCGATATGTATGCCAAGTTTGCCAGCGAGGCTACCGAAGAAGGCTTTGAAGAATTAGCCGCCCTGTTTGCTTCTGTGGCAAAAATCGAAAAAAGCCATGAGGAACGATATCGCCAGCTTTTGAATAACATTAAGCAAAACAAAGTGTTTCAACGCGATCAGGAACAGGTTTGGTTTTGCACCAACTGCGGACATATTCATATTGGTAAATACGCCCCGGAAAAATGCCCCACCTGCGCTCATCCCCAAGCCTATTTTCAAATTAAAGCGACCAATTATTAAAAACAAATATTACAAACAGGAGCTTAACGGCTCCTGTTTTTATTTAGTAATTTTTGACAAATAAAATAATAATGTTATAATATAATTAATATTAAAGGGGGAGGGGTTAAACTTGCCAACAAAAAGGCTTGCCTTAACAGCGCTCACCTCAGCTCTGATTTTTGTCGTTACCTGGATGATCAGAATACCGGTACCCTTGCCTATTGCCGGTGCATATGTTAATGTCGGCGATGCAATTATTTTCGGCACCGCTTTAATTATCGGCGGACCGGCCGCGGCCTTAGCCGCCGCTGTCGGCAGTATGCTCGCCGATATGATGGCAGGCGTTTGGGTCTATGTTTTGGCTACCTTTGTAATTAAAGGCACTATGGGCTTTGTTTGTGCAAAAATCTGCCAAAACCCCTGTTTTACCCGTTTTGCAGCTGCTTGTCTTACAGGCGGGGCGATCATGGTCGCCGGTTACGCGATTTTTGAGTATTTTACCTTCGGTTCTGCATATATGCTTACCTCTCTCCCCTTTAACTGCCTGCAATGGGGGGGTAGTATGTTTATTGCTCTGGTGCTTTACAAACCCTTTATGCGTATCCGCCGTATTTATTACAAATAATAGGAGGTCATTTAAGTGAAAGGATTTAACTCTGACGGCAGCTTTATTTTCGGACATTTTTCTTTCCCTGTAGTGCGGGCAGCAGCAAGCAACTGTCCTAACTTTGACTGTGTTAAGGAAGAAGACAGAGGTGATCAACAAGAAAGGGTTTCCTGCTATAATTGCCTTTACCGCCAATGGACCGCAGCTTCCTTTATCTGTTTAAAACAACAAAAAAAAGACAGCTTATAAGCTGTCTTTTTTGATTATTCATCTTCAAGCTTTTTTCCGCAAGCCGAACAAAAAGCTCCCGTAGTCGGCTCCCCGCAGGAAGGACAGGTTATTTCAATTTCTACAACGGTTTCCGGCTCTGCTTCTGCGTTTTGCGGAGAGGAGGCAGCATCGGTTGCCTTTAGCTGCTCGATTTTAGCGTAACAAGCCTCAATGGCCGCAAAGGTTTCGGCAACGGCAGGATCGGGATTAGCATTGTTAGTTTCATAATACCATTCACCCAGAGCTGTAAAATGCTTATTGATCTCTCTTTCTTCGGCAGCGATCGCCAAATTTATTTTGGCTGTACCGGCCAATTCTTTGGTTTTTGTGGCTGTGGTTTGAGCGACGGACGAAAGTGTTTTACTAAAATCTTTTAAAAATGCCATAATAAAACCTCCTCAAATTTATATCGCTATAAGATTTCCAGTTAATATATATATTATACTATTGTTGAAAGAGATTTACAAGCAATTTTTCTGCCGTGACATCAAGTCCAAATATAGCATATTATGTACCAAAGGAGGTGAGTTTTTGCCAAGAGCCGACTACTTCTACACCTTGTTTTACAGTATGAATGAAGCCTTAAAAATGGAGCAACAGGCTAAAAGGCTGGGTATTCCGGGTCGGCTGGTACCTACTCCCCGCGGTATCTCCGGCTCCTGCGGTATGAGCTGGCGCGCCGAAATAACCGAACGCAGCCGCATAGAAGAAATGGTACGCGCAAACAATATCCGCGTGCGAGGCTACCGCTGATTAAATTCCTCCAAATCAGCAAGCTGCTTACCCGTCAAATCCTTCGCCCCGCCTAACCCGCGAGTCAACAATAAAATTTGTAAATAATGCTCTAAGGCTTCTATTCTAAAATATGCCTCCTTTAAATCACGGCCATAGCATACCGCCCCGTGATTAGCCAGCAAAAGGGCGCGGTGGCCGACAGCTGCCGCGCCGACGGCTTGTGCCAAAGCTTCTGAGCCGGGCTTAAAATACGGCACTAAAGCAATTTGCCCCAAATTAACAATGGCTTCGGGCAAAAACCGCTCATTCGGAGCCTCACCGACCGAGGCAAAGGCAGTGGCTGCCACGCTATGAGCATGTATAACCGCCCCCGCTTGGGGGCAAGCCTGATAAATGGCCAAATGCATCCCTGTTTCAATCGACGGGCTGCCCTGCCCCGCCAGGCGCTTACCGCTTTCATCAACGCGAATAATGGCTTCTTTTTTTAGCATTCCCTTAGAACTGCCGGTGGGAGTTACAGCCACACCCCCGCCCAGCAGGCGGCAGCTTAAATTACCGTCATTGGCGGCCACCATCTGCCGCAGCCAAAGGTTTTTACCGTAAAAGCATATTTGCTCTGCGGCATTCATAAAATCGGGATATGTCATACTTTACACGCCTCCTCTTGCCAAAAGCTCCCGCAATTGGTTGGGACTAAAAACACCCCGTTCGGTAATAAAGGCCGTAACCAGTTCTGAGGGGGTGACATCAAAGGCCGGATTATACACCTTAACCTGAGCGGGAGCTTGCGGTTTTTTATACCACAGTGAAGTTATTTCTGAACCTGCCCGTTGTTCAATGGGAATATCCGTACCGCTTGGGCAGTTAATATCAATTGAGGAAAAAGGCGCACAAACATAAAACGGCACGCC
>JAQVWQ010000047.1 GCA_028709615.1 Clostridia bacterium
AAGAGAAAGCGTTTGCTTAATATCCTTCGTTGTCAGGGCTTGCGCATTATATACCTGATTGTTTTGATTACCACCCATTGCGGCTAAAATAAAAATAACAATCACAATAAGACAGGCAAAGGCAATACTTGTGCCGATAAGTATTTTTTTACGCTTTGATTTTGGCTTTTTAGTTTTTGTTTGCTCGCTTTGCAAAATGTTCTCCAGCTGCTCGTTGTATTCTGCTTCGCTTAAGGGGGCTTGCGTAAATTCTTCCGACATAGGCTTACTCCTTTATATAAATATTAAGTAGATACAGATATATATTAAGATAACGAATAGAAGGAAAAAGTTTCCTCAACTATCATTTTAAAATTGCCAAAGATGGCTTGATGGTGTATAATAATATATAAGAGGAGGCTTTGATAAATGGATAATAAATTATTTGTAATTTATGGAGATCATCCGTTGGAAATGACCGAAGCCATTTTGGATATTGTTAAATTGGCAGATAAAATACCCGACGGTGCTCGTGTCGGTATCAAACCAAATTTAGTGGTTGCCAAGCCCGCTTCTGAAGGGGCAACCACGCATCCGGAAATCGTCGAAGGGCTTATTAAGTATTTACGAGCAAACGGCATTAACGATATTAAAATTTTGGAGGGCGGCCGTGTTGGTGATGACCTTAGCCGGGCCTTTGAGGTTTGCGGGTTTAAGGATTTAAGCGAGAGCTACGGCGTACCGCTGGTTGATTTGCAAAAGGACGAGTATCTTGTCAAACAGGCTGACGCAATGTCGATAGAAATAGCAAGATCCTTGGAGCAAATTGATTATTTAATCAGCCTTCCTGTCTTAAAAGGGCATTGTCAAACTAAATTGAGCTGCGCTTTGAAAAATCTTAAGGGCTGTATTTCTGATGAGGAGAAAAAGCGCTTTCATTCTTTAGGCTTGCATAAACCCATTGCCCTGCTTAATACTGTGCTAAAAGCTGATTTTGTGCTGGCCGATGGTATTTGCGGCGATGTGAGCTTTGAAGAAGGCGGTAATCCTTTTGAGATGCACCGCTTGTTTTGCGGTACAGACAGCGTTTTGTTAGATGCTTACGCCGCTACATTGCTGGGTTATAAGCCGGAAGAAATCGAATATATCGGTCTGTCGGCGGCTTTGGGTGTGGGCTGCG
The DNA here is from genome assembly GCA_028709615.1 of Clostridia bacterium. Classification (GTDB taxonomy): domain Bacteria; phylum Bacillota; class Dehalobacteriia; order UBA4068; family UBA4068; genus JAQVWQ01. The sequence goes on from JAQVWQ010000047.1 coordinate 1,160, forward strand.
ATGATTTGTCGTCTGCCGAGGTTGTGGAAATAAATTCCGGCTTTGTACCGATGATCTATCGGGAAACCCGCAGCGAAAAGCCTTTTATGAAAAGAGTTCGCGATGATCAGGCCTGCTCGGTCTGTTATGCCAATTTAATGCAGGCCTTGCGTATTTTGGACGAGGAGGGCCATTCGGAGTTTTTGCCGCCGGAGGTTTTTTTAGGCAAGGGTCTAATTGATCAGGAATACTGGTCTGTGGGCGTAGGCAGCTGCACCGGTTCTTTTGGTGAGTATTTACCGGGCTGCCCTCCATCTACGGTCGAAATAAAAGATTTTTTGATGGGTTATGTGCGCCGTAACCGTCGTAAATTAGGTAAATGAAAAAAGCCTCCCGATTATGCAATCGGGAGGCTTTTGATTAAAATCAGAACCTAGCAGCCAAAAAAGCGTTTGATTTCAGCGGCGGCAGTTTCGGCGCTGTCGGAACCGTGAATTAAGTTTTCGGTGGTGCAATAAGCATAATCCCCGCGGATTGTGCCGGGTGTAGCTTCTTCAAATTTGGTAGCGCCCATTAAAATACGCATGCCTAAAATTACATCGGGGCCTTCAACAATCATCGCGACAACGGGGCCGGAAGTCATATAATTAACAAGGTCGGGAAAGAACGGACGGTCAGCAATATGAGCGTAATGTTCTTTTAAAACCTCAGCGGTTAAAACTTTAGTTTCAATACGGCTGATGGTATAACCCTTTTTTTCAATACGGGAAATAATTTCTCCGACCAAGCCTCTTTTCATAGCATCGGGCTTGAGCATAATATAGGTTTTTTCCATAAAAAAATACCTCCGATAAAGTGTTATGATGACATTATAACAAATAAAATTACAAAAAGCAAACAAAAAATTTACAGGGCATTCGACAGGTTATACTTGCGGTTATGGAGAATATAAACTAAAATAATCGTGTAGGCAATTATGACAAAAAAGCGGCCCCGATCAAGCCTGCGTTGTTGCCGAAGCGGGCTTTGATTAGCTTGCCCTGCCAAGCGTCACCGGAATAAACCTTTTGCTTGACAAGCGTTTGCAGCTTTTGAGCAAAATACGGGTAAAGTGCCGAAAGACCGCCGCCGATGGCTATTATTTGCGGGTCAAACAAGCAGCAAAGGTTAGAAATGCCCGTTGACAGCTCCTCAAGGTATTCTTCTAATGCTATAACAGCCGCTTGATCGTCCTTTTTAAGGGCAGCCTCGGTGCAGTGCGCGCCAATATTTTTGATATTGCCGCAAGCTATTTGCCATAATATACTGTTTGGATCAGCCATGGCCTGCTTGCGCAGTAAGGCGGTCAAGGCTTTTGCCGAGGCATATTTTTCCCAGCAACCCTTATTACCGCAGCTGCAGGGGCGGCCGTTTGGATGGATAATCATATGACCGACCTCGCCGGCCGTACCCGACACTCCGCGATAAAGCTCGCCATTACAAATAATTCCGCCGCCGATCCCCGTTCCCAGCGTCAGCAAGATTGCCTGGCCGGCGTTTTGCAAAGCTCCGAACTTCAATTCGGCTAAGGCTGCGCAATTTGCATCGTTATCAACGGCTACGGCAACAGATAATAGCTTTTCAAGTTCGTTTTTTAGGGGCAAGCCGATCAGCATTGGCAAATTGGGAGAAGAGATAATATGGCCTTGCCCGGAAATGCTGCCCGGATAACCGACACCGCAAAAGGAAATTTGGCTGCGCTTGGGACATAGGGTATTAACGGTTTCAAATAACAAAGAGATAAACTGCTTGCTATCGGCTGATCGGTCTGACGGTCTGCGGATTTGTTGTATGATGCTTCCGCTTTCGTCGATCAGAGCCGCAGCGATTTTGCTGCCGCCGATATCAATACCTAATCTCATGTCATAGCCCCCTTTGTTAGTATCATAACCTATCGTTAAAGCAGATTCAAGCCTGAGGGAGGATAAAAAATGAAAAATATTACAGTAAATTACTCCGATGCTTTTATTACTGAAGAGGCGATGCAAGGGCTGCTGCCGCAAATGCTGCCAATTGAGCAGAAAATTGCGGACAAGGATGGGGATTTTTTAGGCTGGGTAGATTATCCTGCGCGTGTTGAGCCGGCGCTTATTACCGATATTAAACAAACAGCTGCGGAAATCAGAGGTAAATGTACGGCTTTTGTTATTTGCGGAGTCGGCGGCTCTTACTTAGGCGCTAAGGCCGCAATTTCACTTTTAACTTCCTGTTTTCATAATGAAACAAATAAAGTACCCAAGCTTTATTTTGCCGGTCATCATTTGGGCAGCAGTTATTATGCAGAGCTGCTTGCCGCCATAAAAGACGAAGAAATTTGTATCTGCGTAATATCCAAATCGGGTAAAACAATGGAAACCTCTATTGCTTTTTCTCTGCTCAAGGCCCTGCTTATTGATAAATACGGCCAAGCGGAGGCGGCTAAACGAATTTATGCCGTAACAGACCCTGTTGGCGGCCTGCTGCGTAAAGAGGCCAGCGAAAAGGGCTATAAAGCTTATCAACTGGACGGCGACATCGGCGGCCGTTATTCGGTGCTGACTCCGGTCGGTCTTTTGCCCTTGGCTGTTGCCGGTTTAGATATTGAGCAGGTGTTGGCGGGGGCAAAAGCAGAGCAGGCCGGCTTTTGCGGTAAAGATTTGCTTAATATCCCCTGTTATCAATATGCCGCGGCGCGTACGCTTTTGCGCGAAGGCGGAAAGTATGTGGAGATTTTTGCTTCTTTTGAGCCCAAGCTGCAATATTTCGGCGAATGGCTTAAGCAGCTGTTTGGCGAAAGCGAGGGTAAGCAACATAAGGGTCTTTTTCCCGCTTCGGTGCAGTTTTCCAGCGATTTACATTCCTTGGGGCAATTTTTACAAGACGGCAGCCCGATTTTTTTTGAGACCTTTTTGCAGGTGCAAAAGCCCCAGCGGGATCTGATTATTTTTGATCCCTTGTTTGCGCCCGCCGGCCGCAGTCTGCATGAGATCAACTGCTTGGTTGAGCACGCGGCCTGCCGCGCTCATATTGACGGAGGCGCTCCGTGTTTGCTGATAAAAATTCCCGAAATAAGCGAGCATGCTTTCGGACAAATGGTTTATTTTTTTGAAAGAGCCTGCGCCATGGCTTGTTATTTGACCGGTGTTAACCCTTTTGATCAGCCCGGAGTTGAAAAATACAAGGCAAATGTCAGGGAGTTGTTGGGTCAATGAACATAATCGACAATAACGCGGCCTATTTGTTTCATCAGGGAACGAATTATCGTTCTTACCGTTTTTTGGGCAGCCATGCCGAAGGAGATAAGGTCGTTTTTCGGCTTTGGTCTCCGCATGCCGTTTCCGTATCCGTAATTGGTGATTTTAACGGTTGGGATAAGGATGCTGCGCCAATGTCGCTTTTAAAGGAGCAGAATATTTGGCAAGCCGAATTAGCTGATGTGCAAGCCGGACATTATTATAAATATTTAATCGAAACAGCCGATGGCCGTTTTTTGGAAAAGGCCGATCCGTATGCTTTTTATGGTGAGGCAAAGGGTAATGCGGCTTCGGTTTATTATCCCCTGCATTTTGCTTGGGATGATGAGGATTGGCTCAATTATCGTGCTGCTGCCGATTTTCACCGGCAACCGCTTAATATTTACGAGGTGCATTTGGGCAGCTGGCGGCGTTATCCCGACGGCAGTTTTTATAATTACCGCCAATGCGCCGATGAACTGTTACCTTATGTCAAGTCAATGGGCTATACTCATATTGAGCTGATGCCCTTGTCCGAGTATCCTTACGAGGGCTCTTGGGGTTATCAGGTTACGGGTTTTTTTTCTTTAACCTCTCGATACGGCAGCCCCGAGGATTTTGCATATTTGGTTAACCTGGCTCATAAGATGGGTATCGGTGTGCTTTTGGACTGGGTGCCCGCTCATTTTCCCAAGGATGCTCACGGCCTGTTTGAGTTTGACGGACAACCGCTTTATGAGTGTTTAGGCAAGGATCGGCAGGAGCATCCCGTTTGGGGTACGCGCAAGTTTGATTTCGGGCGTACCGAGATCCAAAGCTTTTTAATCTCGGCGGCTGTTTTTTGGCTTGATTTATATCATATTGACGGCTTGCGGGTTGACGCGGTAAGCTCTATGCTTTATTTGGATTATGATTTGCAGGACGGACAATGGACGCCCAATTCTTACGGCGGCAGAGAAAATTTAGATGCCTTGGCCTTTTTGCGCAAGCTCAATACGCAAATTCATTCCCTTTATCCTGATGTATTAATGATTGCCGAGGAAAGCACCTCATGGGATATGGTCAGCGGCCCCGTGCAAAATGGCGGTCTGGGTTTTGATTATAAATGGAATATGGGCTGGATGAATGATGTTTTGTCTTACATAGAAACCGATGGGATCTATCGGCAGTATCAGCATAATAAACTGACCTTTTCTTTGGTTTACGCATTTAGCGAGCATTTTATTCTGCCGATTTCTCATGACGAGGTCGTTCACGGCAAAAAATCCCTGTTGGATAAATTCCCCGGCGAATATGAGCAAAAATTTGCCGGCCTGCGGGCTTTTATCTGCTATATGATGGCGCATCCCGGCAAGAAGCTGATTTTTATGGGCACGGAGCTGGCGCAGTTTAAAGAATGGGATTATCAAGGGCAATTAGACTGGCTGCTTTTGGATTATCCCCTGCACCGAATAACTCAGGAGTTTTTTCGTGAGATCAATCATTTTTATTTGCAAAACAGGCCGCTTTGGCAGATTGACGATAACTGGCAAGGGTTTAAATGGATTTTTGCCGATGACAAGCAACGAAATTTACTCTCTTTTAGGCGCATAGACGAAAGCGGAAAAGAGATAATTGTCGTTGTTAACTTTTCTCTGAGCCCATGGCCGGCTTACCGCTTGGGCGTACCCACGCCGGGCAAATATCGGCTGATCTTTAACTCCGATGATCAGCGTTTCGGGGGCGGCAGTCAAACAGGTCAGCTGATAGCCTCCAAGCCGATTGCCTGCCACGGGCTTAAAAATTCGGTTGTGTTGGATTTGCCGGCTTTAAGTGCCTTTTTCCTGATCAAGGAGGAGAAAAAACGGATCAAAATATAAAAGGGGGATATGTAAAATGTATGTCAAAAAAAAATGCGTTGCTATGCTTTTAGCGGGGGGCCAGGGAAGCAGGTTGTTTGTTTTGACTAACAAAATTGCCAAGCCCGCGGTTCGTTTTGGCGGAAAATATCGGATTATTGATTTTCCTCTTTCCAACTGTATCAATTCGGCAATTGATACGGTGGGCGTATTAACGCAATACCGTCCCTTTGAATTAAACTCTTATATTGGCAACGGCGAACCTTGGGATTTGGACCGAATGCACGGCGGAGTACATATTTTGCCGCCTTATTTGGACGCGGTCGGCGGCCAGTGGTATAAGGGTACGGCAAACGCCGTGTATCAGAATATGGATTTTATTGAGCGGTATAATGCCGATTATGTGCTGGTCTTATCCGGCGACCATATCTACAAGATGGATTATAATAAAATGCTCGATTTTCATATTGCCAATAATGCCGATTGTACGATAGCTGTTTTAGAGGTGCCCTTGGAGGAGGCCTCGCGTTTTGGGATAATGAATACAAATCCTGACGGCAGTATTTATGAATTTGAGGAAAAACCCGCTCAGCCCAAAAGCACTAAGGCTTCGATGGGGGTTTATATATTTAATAAAGATAAATTAGCAAGCTACTTGCAGGCCGATGAGCAGGATGAAGGCTCGGTTAATGATTTTGGCAAAAATGTCATTCCCGCTTTTTTACAGGGCGGGGAAAGATTGTTTGCTTATCCCTTTGACGGTTATTGGCGTGATGTCGGGACGATCGGTTCCCTGTGGGAGGTCAATATGGATCTGCTTAAAGAAACTCCCGAGCTTGATTTATACGATAATAACTGGAAAATATTTTATCGGCATAACCCTGCGCACCCGCAATATTTGGGCAAAAATGCCCTTGTCAAAAACTCCTTGGTTGGCGACGGCTGTGAGATCGACGGTTGTGTGGAAAATAGTGTGCTCTTTGAAGGCGTGAGGATTGCCGCCGGCGCAAAAGTTAAAAACTCTGTTATAATGGATAAGGTGGTAATTGAGTCGGGAGCTAAGGTTAATTATTGCATTGTTGATGCGGAAACCCAAATAGGCGCGGAAGCGCAAATCGGTGTGGAGGCCAAAGGCTCTGCCGATGTCAGTGTGATCGGCGGCGGCTTGCGTATCGCCCCGCGGGCGGTGATTGCCAATGCTTCCATCATCGGCCAAGATTGCTAAGGAGGCGATAATATGAAAGCTATGGGTATTGTTTTTTCTAACAGCCATGAGGTAAATTTGCCGGAGTTGACTTCTGATCGCTCGATTGCCGCGGTGCCTTTTGCGGGGCGCTTTCGCTTGATTGATATGGTGCTGTCGGGTATGGCCAATGCCGAAATATATAAAGTGGCGGTGATCGCCGAGCGCAATTACCATTCTTTGGTTAAGCATATAGGCGCCGGTAAGGATTGGGATCTGGTGCGCAAAAACAGCGGCTTGACCGTTTTTACTCCTTTTGGCAGCGTGGGGCAAACGCGCATGTCAAGCTGCCGTATCGAGGCTCTGGAGTGTTTACTGAGTTATTTAAAAGAATCCGCCGAAAAGCTGGTTGTCATCAGCGACAGTGATATTGTGGGTAATATTCGTTATGATGCCATTATTGACTTTCATGTCAAAAACAAAGCGGATGTAACTGCCGCCTATCGTTATTTGCCGATAGGAAACAAACAGCCCTTTGCCCGCAAGCTGCCAAAAGAGCTGTCTGTGACCAACGAAGGCAGAATAACAAAAATCTGCCGGGGTATGCGCAGCGATTGGCCGAAAAATATTTTAATGAACATCTGGGTTATTGACCGCGAGCTGTTGATTTCTTTAATTAAAGAGGGCATAACCAACGGCTACCGCAGTTTTTCCGCTGATTTATTGGCGGCACATACCGACGATTTGCGCTTAATGGCTTATCGCCATGAAGGCTTTTACGGGGAAATGACCTCGCTGGCAGCGTATTTACAGCATAATCTGGCCTTTTTGAATCAAGATAACCTGCGTGAGGTCTTTGGTGATGAGCATCGTCCCGTCTATACCCATGTTAAAGACTCTCCGCCGACGGTGTATGGTCAAAACAGCAGGGTAGTAAATTCATTGATTGCCTCCGGCTGTGTGATTAAGGGCTGCGTGGAGAATTCTGTGCTGTTTCGCGGTGTAGAGATTGCCGAAGGTGCGGTGGTGCGCAATTCGGTGTTGATGTCCGACAGCTTTATTGCCGGAGGTGCGGAATTAGATTATATTGTGGCCGATAAGGGCGCTACGGTTCGTGAAGGCCGCAAGATTGCCGGTGTGCCCGAGCTGCCATTTTTACTGCCCCGTAACGCAAAAATATAAGGAGGACATAAAATGAGAGAACAAAGGAAGATTTTGTTTGCCGCTTCCGAGGCTCTGCCTTTTGCGTCAACAGGCGGCCTGGGCGATGTAATCGGATCTTTGCCAATGGTTTTGGCTGCCGGCGGGGCTAACGATGTGAGAGTAATGCTGCCATTTTATGCCGATATTCCCGAAAAGTATCGGGCAGGCTTTGAACTGCTTGGTGAGCTTGATGTTTATCTTGCTTGGCGTAAGCAGCATTGCCGGGTATATCAATTAACCTATGAGGGCGTAATTTTTTATTTTTTAGAAAACGATTATTATTATAATCGCCCCGGGCTTTACGGTTATTATGATGACGGCGAACGCTTTGCTTTTTTTAGCAAGGCTGTTTTAGCGGTGGCAGATAAGCTCAACTTTGTGCCGGATCTTATTCATGTGCATGATTGGCAAGCGGCTTTGGTACCGATTTTTTATCAGGCCTTTTATCGTTCAGCAGCGGGTTGGGAAAATGTTAAAACGATGTTGACAATTCATAACATTGAGTATCAGGGTAAATTTAATCGCTCTGTTTTGGGTGATTTATTTGGATTAGCGGCCGAATGGCTGCCCGTTTTGGAGTTTAAGGGCTTGCTCAACCTCATCAAGGGAGCTATTTGTGTGGTTGACAAGGTCGGCACAGTCAGCTATTCTTACAGCCGCGAGCTGCATTATGCACATTTTGCCCATGGCTTAGAAAATATTATTGCCGAAAATTCGCATAAAATGACCGGTATTTTAAACGGCATTAATCAGGAGATGTATAATCCAAAAACCGACCCCGCTTTGTTTGTTAATTATACTTATAGGTCTTTAGATAAAAAGGCTGTTAATAAAGCGCATCTGCAGCAGTTGGTTAATCTGCCCGAGAATCCCGATACACCTGTTGTTGCGATCATTTCCCGTATGGTGGAAGCTAAAGGCTTTGACCTTTTGATGTGTGTGATGGAGGAATTGCTGTCTGAAAAGGTGCAGTTTGTGGTTTTGGGCTGCGGCGACAAAAAGTATGAGGACTTTTTCCGTTGGACATCATATAAATATCCCGCCAAGGTGGCTGCTCTGATTACCTATGACCGTGATCTTTCACATAAAATCTATGCCGGAGCGGATTTGCTGTTGATGCCCTCGATGGTTGAGCCCTGCGGCTTAGCGCAGATGATAGCCAGCCGCTACGGAACCGTGCCAATAGTTCGCGCTACCGGCGGATTGCGCGATTCAATTACGGATTATGAGAGTAACGGCGGCAACGGCTTTGTTTTTGAAAATTTTAATGCGCATGAAATGTTGGCGGCTATTCGCCGGGCCTTGGCCTTATATGGGGATAAGGAGGCCTGGACGAAGCTGTGCGGCTGTGTGATGAGAAAGGATTTTAGCTGGAAAAAATCGGCTGATGATTATTTAAAGGTCTATGATGAACTGTTAAAGTGAGGATGATTTATGGCGATAACGGCAATGACAAAAGACGATGTTAAAGAAGCGATAGAAAGGATGCTGGGTCGTTTATATAATTTAGACTCTCAAGACGCCCAAAAAGAGCAGCTTTATAAGGCTGCTGCCTTGACTGTCAATGAGATTTTGGTATTAAAGCGGCATGAGTTTTTTCAAAAAACAACTCAGCGCGGTGATAAACGGGTTTATTATATTTCTTTGGAATTTTTAATGGGCCGGTCATTAAAAAACAATCTTTATAATCTTGGCTTGACTGAGGCTTTTGATGAGGCTTTAAAGGAAATGGGCAGCTCGCTTGAGGAAGCAATATCTTTGGAGCCCGATGCAGGCTTGGGTAACGGCGGCCTGGGGCGTTTGGCTGCCTGCTATATGGATGCTTTGGCCTCTTTGGGCTATTCGGCTATGGGGTTTTCTCTGCGTTATGAATACGGCCTTTTTCGCCAAAAGCTGGTCGAGGGTTGTCAGGTCGAATTGCCCGATGTTTGGCTTCCCGGCGGTGATGTTTGGCTGTCGCGGCGGGAGGACAATGTTTTTCCCGTTTATTTTGGCGGAGAGGTGGAGGAGGTTTGGGAGGAAGGTCACCTCAAGATTAACTATAAAAACTGTCAGAAGGTGCTTGCCGAGGCCTATGATATGATGGTTTCGGGTGCGGATTCGCAGGCAGTGGCAGTTTTGCGTTTATGGCGGGCCTGCTCTGCCGAGCAGTTTGATTTAAGGTCGTTTTCCTTGGGGGATTATCAGCAGGTTTTGGCAAAAGATAAGGAAGCGGAAATCATTACCAAGGTGCTTTATCCGCCCGATAGCACGCAAAGCGGTAAAGAGCTGCGCATGAAACAGCAATATTTGCTGATTTCGGCTTCGGTGCAGCAAATCTTTCGCCACCATTTAGAAAAATATTGTTCTTTGGATAATCTGCCGGAAAAAGCTGCCGTGCATATCAATGATACCCATCCTGTTTTTTGTATTCCGGAAATGATGCGCCTGCTGCTTGATGAGCATGGCTATGCTTGGGAAAAAGCCTTTGAGATTGTGCAAAAAACGGTCAGTTATACCAACCATACGGTTTTGCTTGAGGCTTTAGAGGTCTGGCCGGAAAATTTGGTTAAAACA
>JAQVWQ010000048.1 GCA_028709615.1 Clostridia bacterium
ACCTACCAAAGTATGAATTGCCAAGGGCTTTTCACTAAAAATGCTTTAAAGCGACATAAAGCAACTCTTGTATCAGCGGTATTAAGGTGGTATAATGGCCTTATGGAAAAGCGCAGACCAAACAGAAAAAAACGGGCCTCCCGCTCGATAGATAAAATAGCCCTGCTGGCAGTTTTGTTGATAGCTTTATTGCTGGTTATGGGCGTGCGCGACCGTATCGGCTATTATTTGCTGGATTTTGTGCCGGTCGAGTCGGGAACGCTGGAGGACAAGCTGCCCGCAAAAGGGCTGGTCATTTGTGAGGAGTCGGTAATTTACGCGCCTGCCGGCGAGTTTGTGCCGGCCGCCGCCGAGGGTGAGCGCGTTAAAGCGGGCGCGCTGGTCGGCTATTTGCTGCTTGCCGACGGCTCTAAGGACGCGGTTTACGCGCCGCGAGCCGGTTGCTTTTTGGCCGCCGCCGCCGGTACGGAGGGCTTGATCGATCCTGATACCATTGACAGCACCGATTTGGACGCTCTTTTTGCCTTGCTGGCCGCCAAGGATCCCTCCGTCGGCGAATCGCCGAAGGTTGCGGCTCGTATTGTCGATAATCTGCTGGATTTTTACCTGCTTTTTGCTGTGCCGACGGGAGCGGTGGAAGGCGAAAAGGACAAGCTGGCGTTTTATTATGAGGACAGCACGATTGCCACGCAGGGTAAGCTGAAAAAAATTCTGACGGGCGCAAACAGCGATTATTTGCTGCTGACCGTTTCCTCCGGCGAGGAATATTTGCGTTCGGCGGGCTATTTTGCGGGGACTGTTATTATGGCTTCTTACAGCGGGCAGATCATACCCAAAACGGCTTTGATCGGTGACGACGAGGGCAATTATTCCGTACTGCGGCGCGGTGCGGCTAAGATAGAGCAGGCAGCGGTGGAATTTGTCGGTATTGTCGGCGAGCAGGCCGTAGTGCGCGGCTTGGGCGCACACGATTTGGTGATTGCCAACCCCCGGCACGCCGCCGCGGGCGATAAAATTTATTAAATGAGGAGAGCGGCTTATGAAAACAGCGGAGGAAATACGCTTGGCCTTAAGCGAAATTGCCAAGACGATCGAGGAGGCCAAAAAAAGTCCGCGGGCGGCGGCCGAGGTGCTGATGCTGGCCGTGACCAAAACCCGTACGGTCGAAGAAATTAGGGCGGCAGTTGAGGCCGGCTACCTTGAGCTGGGCGAAAACCGCGTGCAGGAGCTGTGCGACAAATATCCGCAGATTGCGGGCGTGCGCTGGCATTTGATTGGCGCCCTGCAAACCAATAAGGTTAAATATATTATCGACAAGGTGGCCTTGATCCACTCCCTTGACCGTTTGGAGCTGGCGGCAGAAATTGACCGTCAGGCCGCCAAACATCAGCTGGTTATGCCTTGTCTGATTCAGTTAAACTTGGCCAAGGAGGAAACCAAAGCGGGCCTTTATCGCGAGGATCTAGCGGATTTTATTAAGGAGCTGGCCAAATATAAAAATTTACGGGTTGAGGGCTTAATGACCATCGGCCCGCCCGAGGAGGACCCCGAGGCGGCCCGTCCGCTTTTTGCCGAGCTGCGCGCCCTGCGTGACGAATTGGCGCAGCAGGCTTATCCCCATATTAAAATGAAGCACCTGTCTATGGGTATGAGCCACGATTACCGCGTGGCCATTGAGGAGGGCGCGACGATCGTCAGAATCGGCAGCACGATTTTTGGGCCGCGGCCGCCTTATAAAAATGCATAATAAGCAGGAAAATTCTTGCCTGCAGAGAATATATACAGCTAATATACATACTTATATTGAAGGGAGCGATAGATCGTGTCGGGTTTTATGAATAAAATGAGCGGTATATTTTTTAAAGAAGAGGTTGAGGAGGAGCCAGTCGAAAGCGGCATTTCGGCACCTCAGCCTGCAGCTATGCCCAACGAACGAGTGATTTGGAACGAGCGCGATGCCAAAAGAAACGAAAAAAAGAGCAATATCGTTACCGTACCCAATAATAATCAGTCGATGGAAATGGTGCTGATCAAGGCCAACTCTTATGATGATTTGCAGGAAATTGCCGCCAACATTAAAAAACGCCGTGTTGTCGTCGTCAATTTTGAAGAAATGGATCAGCTGACCGCTCAAAGAATGGTCGATTTTCTTTCGGGCGCGGTTTTTGCTTTAGACGGACAGCCTAAAAAGGTTTCGGGGGGTACCTTTATTTTCAGCTCCAGCAGTGTCGATCTTTCCGGTCAAATTGTTGAGGCGGATATAGCTGAGCGCACCTTTCCTTGGAGCAAACAATAAGCAAGGAGTTGAACACTTATTATTATCAGAATCATTAACATAGTTTTTGAGGTTTATTACGCACTTATTTTTATTCGTATTATCTTGTCGTGGCTGCCTAAGGCCAATAATTTTTTTACTAATTTTATTTATGAGATGACCGAGCCGCTTTTGGGTCTGTGCCGCCGCATTTTGCCCCCCAACCCCAATTTTCCGCTGGATTTTTCGCCGATTATTGCTTTGGTGGGTCTGGCCCTGCTGCGCTCGCTGCTGGTGATGGGCGTTTTAGCTTTAGGCTTAAAATAAAAGCCTTGCCGTATCCGCCTTGCTGTCTGTTGAGCGTTAAAATTGCCTTTAACCGTTTGCAGCTTGCTGAATATTGGCCGGCCTTGCTTATGGGCAGGCTCAAGCTTTAATAAATATCACAAAAGAGCCCAAAGGCTCTTTTTTGTTAAAATCACTTTTTTATGATCAAAATCAGCAAAAAAATGCTTGCCAATAATTATAGCTATGATGTATAATTATTACTCAAGGCCGCTAGAGTTTTGCAGGTAAAGATAAGGCACATTGCCGACTATGACGCCTTCGGTCAGCAGGATACAGTTTTGCGCCGTAAAGCGGCGGCTGGAAAAGGGTACGATCAGCTGCATCTGAGCCGTCATTTGCAAATAGATTTTATGGCGCGTCTGGTTGACTCCCGCCGAGGAAAACTCCTCTTGCAGCTCTACTTGCACCTTGCCGATTGACCTTGCCGAAAGCTGCAAAAGCGGGCCGAAGTCGGAAAGCAGTGCCGAACCCGTCAGGGCGCCCAAGGGCAGGTTGATTTTTTCCTGCGATAAGGCTGTAATGCCTTCTTCGGCACGCAGCGAGATGTTGCTGATCAGGAGGTTTATTTTAGCCGTTTGCGGCTCTAAAAAGATGATTTCGCCCGCCTCGTTGAGCGAAAGCTCAATTAAATCGTTATAGCCGCCGTCTTTTTGCTCAAGCAGCACATCACGCGCCGAGTTAAATAAAATGCGCTGCGCCCTTTGCTCGGTCTGCATTTCCGCCGCGGTTAAAATAATCGGCGCCAGCTGGCGTTCTGCTATAAAAGCCAGTAATACTAAGGCCGATAAAAATAAAATTACCGGCCAGGCCAAGCGGTTTTTTCGCCGATATATCTGACAGCTCGGGCGCATAGTTTGGCCTCCTTGTCGCTTGCGGCAGCGCTTTTTTAACTATATGCAAAAAAAAATATTTTGTGCTTGACAGCCACTAACTATTTTGGTATTATTATTTGTAGGCCGTCGGCCACAGGACAATACCTGGAGGGGTGTCCGAGAGGTCGAAGGAGGCGGTCTTGAAAACCGTTGAGCCTTTCAGCTCCGTGGGTTCGAATCCCACCCCCTCCGCCATGAATCGCACTTGGAGAGTTGGCCGAGTCGGTCGAAGGCGCTCGCCTGCTAAGCGAGTATACGGGCTAAAACCTGTATCGAGGGTTCGAATCCCTTGCTCTCCGCCATATGCGCTGGTAGCTCAGTTGGATAGAGCGTTTGACTACGAATCAAAAGGTCGTGGGTTCGAGTCCCGCCCAGCGCACCACGATAGCAGCTTGTCATTTATAATGACAGGCTGCTTTTTTTATGCAAAAAGCCCTAAAACTGTGTGGTTTTAGGGCTGACTTATACCATTTGATCAAGCCTGTCTTGATCAGCTTAATTAGTTTTCTGAGCTTTTATCCTCCGGGTTTACATTTTCAACAATTTCATCTTCCAGGTTTTCTGCTTGCGGATTTTCGTCTTTTAACTCGTCAGGCGGGGTTGTTGCGCATGATTTTTCCTGTAATTGCTTGATGCGTTCGATATCATGAAGAATATGCTCTCTGGTAATATTTTTGGCCTTTTCCCCGTCTTTTTCTTTAATTGCATAATACAGCTGATGGTGCTGCTGAAAACAGGTATCCATAAATTGCTCCGTATATTCCGTGAGGTTATAGGTGCGTATGGCTATGGATTGTTCAAAAACGCTGCGGGAAGCCGCAATGGAGTTGATTAAAAGTGAGTTATGGGCGGCCGCAAGGATTTTGGCATGAAAAAGATTGTTATAATGCTCAATACTTTTCATATCGGAGGAATGAAATTCGGCTTTTAACATTAACTTGTGAATTTCCGCCAATTCATCCTTGGTGGCGCGCTGCGCCGCCAGGTAGGATGCCTCAGGGTCGGTGATGAGCAGAAACTCAATTAGGTTTTCGTACTTTGATATTTCCAGGCTGGCGCGAAAAGAGCCTGTTTCGGCTATGGTGGCGATATCGTTTACAAAAGTTCCTGATTTGGTGCGGGTTATAAAGCCGTTGGCTTCCAGCTCGCGGTACGAATCGCGGAGGGTGCCGCGCGCCACATTAAGAATTGAGCAGAGTTGGTTTTCGTTGGGGAACATATATCCCGCGGAAAGCGCGCCCTCAATGATCATTTCCTTAAGATATTTATATAGGTTTTGAGGCAGATTATCATATGATTTCCACTCGACGGTTTTAATCGGGTCAAAAGTAAGGTCTGTTTTCATATCGCTTCTCCTTCTGTTTTGTTTTACTATAATAACAGTTAAGATAATTATAATGCAATAATTATCTTATGGCAAGCAAAATATTGGTATTTTACAGACTGAAAATTTTTAAAATGGCCTTTAGAGTAAAAGATGTATAACAACAGTCGGCCTGTGATGCTGTGTAATCAATATAGAGAGTATAAGTTTTTTATAAAATACAGAAAATTTGCTCCTTGATTTGTTCGTTATTTGTTCTAACAAAAGTGGGTGTATTATGTTAAATTGCATTACAAAGGCTATATGTAATAAAATAGAAAAGACACACAATTACAAATTATGATAAAACTCGACAATTTTTTTATAAACTATTGACAGTTAAACAACAAGGTGTTAAAATGCAGATAATAACATATGTTATACAACAAGAGTTAAAAATTTAAATCTAAGGTTAAACAAAAGGAGGATAGGTATGGTTAAATTATTGCTTGTTGCTATTGTGCTGGTTAATATGCTTTTTATTGTTCGCTTTATAGCCGATTTCGCCAAGCACAGAAAAGAGACTTTTGAGGAAAAAGGCAGCAATTTATTTTATTGTATCCTCGGGTTCATTACCGAGGGGCTGGCAACATTAGGGATTTCGGATTTTGCGATCAATACTGTGGTCTATCATAAAACAAAATATGTTGAAGACAGGCTGATTCCGCCCACGCTGAATACCGAATGCACCATTCCGCTGATGTTTATGGCTTTAATCTATGTAACGGTAATCGAATGCGATTTTACAACAATGATTGTGCTGGTTATTGCTCAAACGATCGGTTCTCTTCTTAGTCCGCGCATTGTGGTCAAGCTGTCCGCTTCGGTTATCCGCTGGGGAATGGGCATAGGCCTGGCTATCGCAGCGGTGCTTGTCTGCTTAGGCCAGCTTAATTATATCCCCGCCGACGGCACGCTTACAGGCCTGACCGGTGTTAAATTAGCAATAGCGGCTGTGGCGCTGTTTGTTTATGGAGCAATTAACAATATCGGTATCGGCGCCTATGCGCCTACCATGGCAACTGTTTATGCGCTGGGAATGAACCCGCTGGTAGCTTTTCCGATTATGATGAGCGCCTGCACCTGCTCCATTGCCGTAGGCTCTTCCGAGTTTGTTAGGCTGAAAAATTATGCCCGCAAGCCGACTTTTTGGTTCTCTATTTTCGGTACGGTCGGTGTCTTCTGCGCTGCTATGATCATTAAGAGTATGAATCTTTACTATATCAAATGGATGGTATTTGTTGTCATTATCTTCGCTTCTTACAGTTTGATTTCCGGAGAAATCAAGTTTTTAAAAAAGAAGGGAAAGGAACAGTTGGCTGGTGCCAAGTAAAAATAAAACGGAGGTAAGCATAGTGTTAAACAAAGGAATTGTCTTTATTGGCGGGGGGAATATGGCGGAAGGCATCATTCGCGGAATGGTCAACAATCAGGTTGCTGATTCGGCAAATATCCGAGTCTATGATGTTATACAAGAGAGAATGGACTACCTTAACGATACTTACGGAGTTGTGCCGGTAACTGATATCAAGGCGGCGGTCAAAGGCTGCGATATTATTTTTATCGCTGTCCGTCCCCAGGATATAGAAAGCGTTTCGGCGCGAATTAAGGATGATATTACTACGGACAAGGTTATCGTCTCGATTTGCGCGGGTATTGACTTAAAGAAGCTGGCTGATTTATTTGGCAGCCAAAGCAGACTGGCCCGCGTTATGCCGAACACTTTAATTGAAGCTCGCCACGGCTTCAGCGGTATTTGCATCGGCGAAAATATGGGAGAGGAGGACAAAGCAACTGTCAGCGCCGTTTTCAGCGCCATCGGACAGACAATGTTTATTAACGAAAGCCTGTTCAACGCGTTTACTGCTTATAGCTGTGCCGGCCCCGCTTATATTATGTACTTTATTAACGCGATGATTGACGCAGGCGTTCAATGCGGTTTTTCCCGTAAAGATGCCGCCGCCATTACGCTGGAAAATATGATCGGCTCCTCTATGATGGTTACTATGACCGGAAAGCATCCTTATCAGATTACGGATGCGATGACCTCGCCGGCCGGCGTTACCATCGAGGGTCTGTATGAGCTTAATAAAACAGGGTTTAACGGCATTGTGATGTCGTGCGTAAAAAAAGCGGTAAATAAATCATTCTGATTTTATCAGCAACCGGAAGTACCGCCTGCCAAGGGACTGTTGACTCTCCGCGGCAGCAGGTTATTTTCGAGCAGAGTTTGGAGTGTTTGCTTAGAAGGAGCAGAGAAATGGATTTTTTTAAAAGCCTTAATGTTATTGATACGCATACGGTCGGGCAGGCGACCAGGATTATTATTGCCGGAGCGCCGCCTCTCCGCGGGAAGACCATGATGGAGAAAAAAGCCTATTTATCGGAAAACTACGATTATATACGCTCATCTACCATGCTTGAACCCCGCGGGCACGCCGATATGTTCGGAGCGCTTATAACCGAACCAACTTGTTCGGAAGCGGATTTCGGGATGATCTTTATGGATGGTGTTGGTTATCTTAATATGTGCGGGCATGGTACTATCGGCGTGGCGACCGTTTTGGTAGAAACGGGTCTGGCCGCCGTAACAGAACCTTATACCGACCTGGTACTGGAAGCCCCCGCCGGTTTAATTCGGGTGCGGGTGCTGGTAAAAAATGGCAGGGCGATCAATGTAACCTTTACCAATGTTCCTGCTTTCCTTTACCAAAGGGATGTCGTGGTTGACATTCCCGGTCTGGGCAGGGTTCAGTTTGATATCGCTTTCGGCGGCAGTTTTTTTGCCATTGTTAAGGACAGCCAGCTGGGGGTGGAAATTTCTACGAATAATATTGCAAATAATGTTGCCAAGGCGCTTAAACTCCTCAGGTATGTGGAGGATAATGTTCCGGTCAAGCATCCGCTGCTTAATATCAACAAGATAGAGCTGGTAGAAATATACGGAAAGCCCAAGAGCCCCGATGCGGACTGCCAAAATATGGTTGTTCTCGGGGAGGGAGAGGTGGACCGTTCTCCGTGCGGAACAGGGACTTGCGCCAAGCTTGCCGTACTTTATTCTAAAGGCGAGCTTGAGGTAGGGGAAGAATTCGTCCATGAAAGCGTTTTACAGACTAAATTTTCGGGCAGAATTTTGGATGTTACGCAGGTGGGCAATTTTACAGCCGTTATTCCTCAGATTACGGGCAGCGCTTATATTACCGGTTTTAACCAGATGGTTATCGATCGAAGCGATCCTCTTAGGTTCGGATTTACTATTAATTCTTAATTAACGGATATTAAAAGGCACAGCACAGGAGTTGGATTTTATAAAATCCAACTCCTGTGCTGTCTTTGTTATAGTATAAGTTATTTAAGCGGAATGTTTTAAAAATAACTGCTGCTTAGCTGTCGGATAACTGGATTTCAACAAGTAACAGCGAACCTTCTTCACCGCTCATGGCTATGGCATAAGTCCGTGTTTGACCGTTTTCATCTACAAAGCTGACCGCCCTGGTCGGCAGTATCCCCGGAAAGCTGACCCAGACAACCAAAGGACCGGCAGGTTTAAAAGAATCTAATGTATAAAGTTCCTCATTTTCTTTAAACTTAAGCTTCTCGCCCTCGTCTGCACTAAAGCTGATATCTATAAATCTTAAATCCTTGATCTTGGCGCTTGTGCTGATAATAACCCTTTGCGCCAAATCATTCTGCTGAAATTTGATACTTGTGATACAGTTCCCTAGCTGCCGCTGTATAAAAATCACCATATTGCTCAAGCATTTTGGGTGTATTGTATTGATACAGTTCCTCACTGTTAGTCACACAAATTCTCTCCCATAGCGGTTCTGCGCCTCTTTCATCACAAGCAAGCAGAAGATAGGGCTGGCCGACACTGTTCCATTCGGTAAGCCAATTTTCGCCGTCAATCTCAACCGCGCTCATACCGCCAATCAGAACAGCATCTACATTACCCTCAACACGCAGACGATATTCCAATAAATACAGCTTTATAGCTTTATCAAGACCGGCTGTACCGGTGTTCATTTGTGTAAGGCCGCTGATCTTGGCCTCGGAAATTGAGCAGCCGGGAGCTATTTTTGGCCAGCCCGTCTGATAAGCTCTTATTTGCTGCGCAAGATAATCCTTGGCATAATCAACGACATCACTCGGGACAGCCTCTAAGTCATCAACGGATATCTTAACATCACTTAGAGATTGCAGCTCACCCCTTTGTGCCGCCTGAAAATAATTCAAAAATACCTGGTAGATACTGGCGCCGTCGTTGAGAATATGATATTTTGTGTAGTCATCGCCGAGGCTGCACAAGCCGCCTGCAAAAATGGTAAAGCTCTCGCTTACATCGCTGCCGCTTTCGGTAAAGGTAACGGTAATACCCCAGGCATTTACCGATTCTTTATCCAAGGTTTCCGTCGTGCCGGTAAACTCAAAATTTTGATATAGGGACCACAAATCTTCCACAATCTTCGCATCGGTAATAGGATCAGGAGGAAAAGCAGAGCTTAACATCTGCACCATGCTCACCGTATCCGGTGCAAAATCCTGCTGTCCCTCTTTGGCTCCGGTAAAGGTACAGCCCGCAACCGTCAAGGCAATTAAAACGACGGCGACTAAGGTATAAATCGCCATTTTAGGCTTTTTGGCAAGCAAAATAATCCGCTCCTTTATATTATTCTTACTGCCTGTCATGGTAGTTGCTGTAATAAATAAATCCGGCCGCTTTTGACAGGTCATACCGATTAAAGTACGGCCATATTCAGCCCGCTCATTTTCACCAATGCGCTTAATTGTCGCTTGATCACAGGCCAGCTCCGCATCAGTGCGCGCAAGGCATGCCGCCCACCAAACAAGCGGATTGTACCAATGCAAAACTAAACAAACACAGCGCAGCAGCGACCAAAAGTTGTCGCCGTGGCGAAAATGCGTCAGCTCATGCTCTACGCTATGCCGCAGCATCGTCGCATCCGCTGCCGCTTCGGGGGTAAGATAAATTGCCGGAGCGAAAACTCCAAACAGGCAGGGGGTTTCTACCGCTTGGGTAACATAAACGGGGAGAGCCGAACAGTTAATGTTCAACGGCTTGCGTGTCTGTCGCAGACGAGAGGCCAGACGACCGTTTGAGATAACAAAAACAAACAGCAAGGCCGCAGCTCCAAACAACCAAATCGCTATAAACACTTGCCGAAAGCTAAGTAGCTTTTGCAGACGGGCATATTCTTGGTCAGTTTTGCTTTTAGCAACAAGGGTAGGAAAATCGCGCATGTAATCAGACGGAAAATAACCCTCAACACTGCCGTCTGCCCTGTGCTCCAGATGATCGACATTTTTTATGATCTCGACATCCTGTACGACAGAGGCTTGTTCTACGGTGTTCATCACGCTAAAACTACTGCCGCCGACACTAAACGGTATTAAAAGCCGCACTAAAACAAGACCCCACAGAGCATATTGCAGCCACAGGCTGATTTTGCCTTTAAGAAGATAACGCAGAGCAATAATCACTGCGATCAGCACACTTGAAGATACTATCCAGTCAATCATCAGGATTCGCCTCCATTTCCCGCAAAACCTCATGCAGCTCAGCAATTTCCTGCTGTGACAGCGCCTGTTTTTTGGTTAAGGAGCTAATCATGAGGCTCAAGCTGCCTTTATAAACTCTGTCAAGAAAATCCTCTGTTTCCTGCAAAGCGGCATCCTCACGACGAATCAGCGGCCGAAAAGATTTTATGCCGCCCTGATCATCACAGGCCACCGCCCCCTTGGCCTCCAGACGGCGAAGCAGAGTCAAGGTTGTACTGCGGCTCCAACCCATGCTCTTTTTGAGCCACTCCGTTGCTTCCCGACCTGTCCTGGGTGATTTTTGCCAAAGACATTCCATAACGCTCCATTCGGCTGTTGTCAGATTAATATTAGGTATAGACATATTATCACGCCTCCCATTGGTTACACTTGTAAACACATTGTATCAAAGCTGATTACAATTGTCAACAAGTAAGTCTTATTTAATTGATCATCGGTTCGGCAAAATGTAACAAGATGCATATTTTTACATTTTTTAACCCGCGTAATAACTAGAATTAAATCACGGATATTTGTCTGTATTAGGCTTGTATCGGGTCTGCGTTAGTCTTCTATTAAACTGTTTGTCGATTAAGAAAATAAAAGCTTGCTTATTGTCAGAAATTTTGTTATAATTTAACAAATTAACCAATGTCATTTTACGGCATAAAGCC
>JAQVWQ010000139.1 GCA_028709615.1 Clostridia bacterium
TCAGGCGCAAAAGGATATTTTCGACATCTTCGCCCACATAGCCTGCCTCGGTCAAAGAGGTGGCGTCGGCAATGGCAAAGGGTACGCGCAGGGTTTTGGCCAGGGTTTCGGCCAATAAGGTTTTACCCGATCCGGAGGGGCCGAGCATTAAGATGTTGCTTTTTTTCAGTTCTACCTCGGGGTCGATTTCGTTATTGTCGCGGATGCGTTTGTAATGGTTATAGACAGCCACAGACAAGACCTGCTTAGCCTGCTCTTGACCGATAACAAAATCGTCCAGCACTTCTTTTAGCTGACGGGGAGTCGGCAGCTCAAAGTCATCAAAAATGTCGGCGTCTTTGTCGGCATAGACTAAGGAAGCGCAGACCGATACACATTCGTCGCAGATATAAGCGTTGGGGCCGGCAATCAGCTTTTTGACCTGCATATTGGTTTTTCCGCAAAAGGAGCAGCGTTCTTCCTGTCTTTTACTTTCTTCCAACTGTTTTACCTCCTTAATTAATTACGCTTTGCGTTTGGCAATAACCTTGTCGATAATACCGTACTTTAAGGCTTCTTCGGCATCCATAAAAAAGTCGCGGTCGGTGTCGGCGGAGATTTTTTTTAGGCTTTGGCCTGTACGGTCGGCTAAAATTTTGTTGATAATATCGCGGGTATGCAAAATTCTTTTGGCGTGAATGGCAATATCCGCGGCCTGGCCTTGTGTGCCTCCCAAGGGCTGGTGGATCATAATTTCCGCATTGGGCAGGGCGTAGCGTTTGCCCGGCTCGCCTGCTGTCAGCAAAAATGCGCCCATCGAGGCGGCCATACCGAGGCAGATGGTAGATACAGGGCAGTAAATGTACTGCATGGTGTCGTAAATGGCCATACCCGCCGTTACGGAACCGCCGGGGCTGTTGATATAAAGAGAAATTTCTTTATCGGGATCCTCGGCCTCTAAAAAGAGCATTTGGGCAATGATTAGGTTAGCGGAATCATCATCAATCGGCCCGCCCAAAAAGATTACTCTGTCTTTTAACAGACGAGAATAAATATCATAGGCCCGTTCGCCGCGTCCGCTTTGTTCGATAACTGTCGGTACAAGATAACTCATTAGCGTTTACCTCCTAGGTCGATAATCAATTTATACCCGTATGCAAGGAGAATTATTCTTCTTTACCACTAACTGATTTTTCTTCAACTACGGCATTTTCCGCAACAAAGTTGCCGGCCTTAGAAAGCAGGATACCTTCTTTAAGGTTCATTATGGCGGCGGTTTGCGCCAGCCTTTCTTTGATTTCGGCAGCGGTTTTGTTGGTTTCGGAGGCTAAGCCGGCAATTTGCTCGTCAATTTCTTCCTCGCTGACGGTCATGCCTTCGGCGCGGGCTACGGCGCCTAAGACCAGATCCATTTTAACCGAGGTCGTGCAGTATTCGCGGTACTCTTCGCGCAGCTCCTCGGGGGTTTTCTTGATAACGCCCAAATACATCTCCATACTGAAGCCCTGCTGCTCTAAGCGTTGCGACATATCCTCGATCTGGTCGTCGATACGGTTTTCGATCATAATTTGGGGTATTTCGACGGCGGCGTTATCCATCGCTTTGTGGATAGCCAGGCCGCGGATGCTTTCGTCGGCCATTTTAGTTGATTGCTCTTGCAGCTCGGCTCTGGTCTGCTCGCGCAGCTCTTCAAGGGTGTTGGCAGTTTCGCTCAGCTCTTGAACCAGCTCTTCGTTCCATTCGGGCAGTTCTTTACGCAGCAGCGAATTGACCTTGACGGTAAAGACGGCTTCCTTGCCTTTTAAGGAGTCCTCGTGATAATCTTCGGGGAAGGTGACGGTGATATCTTTTTCGTCGCCTGCTTTGGCGCCGATCAGCTGGGGCTCAAAGCCGGGGATAAAGGTGTTGGAGCCGATTTCCAGGGGGTAACCGTGAGCCTCGCCGCCGGGGAAGGGCACGCCGTCAACCTTGCCGAGAAAATCAATATTCAAAGAGTCGCCTTCTTGGGCTTCGGTGCCTTCGGCGGCCGGCTGAAGCTTGGCCAGACGGGCGCGCTTGCTGTTTAAAGCCTCGTCAACATCCTTGTCGGCGATTTGGTAAACCTCTTTGACAACGGAAACGCCTTTATATTCACCTAGGGTTACCTCCGGTTTAACGGTTACACTGGCTTTAAAGTGCAGGTCTTTGCCTTTGCCCATATCAATAACACCGATTTCCGGCTTGGAAACAGGCTCGATACCGCTTTCGTCAACGGCTTGCCAATAGGCCTTGGGCAGTGCTTCCTCCATTGCTTCTTCGATAATGGCAGGGGCACCGACAAAGCTTTCGACAACGGCCTCGGGAGCTTTGCCCTTGCGAAAGCCGGGGATGTTAACCTGGCGGGAAAGCTTGGCAGCGGCTTTTTTAAAGACGATGTCGAATTCTTCGGCCGGCATTTTAATTTCCAGCGTAACGATGCTGTTTTCGCCGGCGGTTTGTTGTAAGATCATTTTTGTCCTCCTTAAAATAGATGCGTATTGTTTATTTGGTTGGGGCAAACCAATAAAAAGCCCCAAAAATAGCCATAAAAATTTTAATTCGGCACCTTGTGTTATTTTTCCTGCAAGCCGAATAAGAAAAAT
>JAQVWQ010000140.1 GCA_028709615.1 Clostridia bacterium
TTACCGGTGTTGCCAACCTGCCCGAGGGCGTGGAAATGGTAATGCCCGGCGACAACATCCGTATGGATATTGAGCTTATTACCCCCATCGCCATCGAAGAAGGCTTGCGCTTCGCTATCCGCGAGGGTGGCCGTACCGTCGGCGCCGGCGTTGTTACCGCCGTTAACGAATAATAAAACTTTTTTCAAGTGTCACGCTGACAGACTAAAGAGAAAAGGCTGAGGACAAGTAAAAGGCAAAAGGGCAGGCCCGCTATGTACACAACAAGTACATAAGGGCTTGCCCTTGCAGTCTTTTGCGCAGTAATCAGCTTTTTGTCTTCGGCCTGAAGCCGCGCTGATTATCAGCGCGGCTTGATTAAACTATTCTGTAAATTAAAAAATACTTGCCAAATATAAAAAAATTATATATAATAATTTATAACCTATTAGCAATTCACCGAGTGCATTGACCTAAGTTTTTTCAAAGATACGGTTTTGCACCAATGGGTAATGTGGGAAACTGCCTTACCTCCCGTATGGAAAGGTCCTTTTGCGGTCTTTTTTTATGTGTTTTTGCTAATTCGTAATTATAATAAAGGAGAGTAACAAAAATGCAGAAAAAATCTTTAGTAGCTTTAATCCTTATCTGCTGCTTAGCCTTATGCTTGTTTACAGCTTGCAGCAGCCAGGAGCCTGCCGTCGAGGATCTTGGCGTACTTGTTTTAGCCACCACTACTTCCGTTAACGATTCCGGTTTAATGGATTATCTCCGCCCCACCATGGAAGCCGAATGTGGTTTCACTATGGAAATCCTTTCGCAGGGTACGGGTGCCGCTATCGAAACAGCTAAAAATGGCGATGCCGATGTTTTGCTCGTTCACTCCAAAGCCGCTGAGGAAGCATTCGTCAACGAAGGCTACGGCGAAAGCAGAATCCCTTTTATGTATAACTACTTTGTTATCGCCGGCCCCGCCGATGATCCTGCTGCTATCAAAGCTTTAGACGGTGTTGAGCCCGCTTCAACCGCTTTTGCCGCTATTGCCGAAGCCAAAGCCCCTTTCGCCTCTCGCGGCGATGATTCCGGTACACATAAAAAAGAGTTAAAAATTTGGGAAGCCGCAGCTATTGCTCCCGAAGGTGATTGGTACAATTCTCTTGGTCAGGGTATGGGTAACACCTTAACCGCTGCCAGCGAAATGCAGGCTTATGCCCTTACCGATAAAGCGACATATCTTTCAATGAAAGATAATCTGGAATTGGAAATCCTCTTTGAAACCGCTGATGATTTGAAAAACACTTATAGCTTAATTGCCTTAAATGATGAAAAATACGCTGACCGCAACTTAGTCGCCGCCGATAAATTTATTGAATGGATGCAGTCCGAAACTGCCTCGGCCTTAATCGCTGAATACGGCGTTGAACAATATGGACAGCCTTTGTTCTTTGTCGGCGAATAATTTTTGTTTTTAATTTTTCTTTAAAAGATTACAGTTTGATGATTTTCACAGGGGGCGGCAAATTCGCCGCCCCCGAAAATTTTCTTTAAAGGAAACTATTTATGACAATTTTTCGAGAAGCGTTTAATTTAATATTCTCGGGTGATGCAACGCTTTATGAAATTGTTGGCTTGACTTTGTTGGTTTCTGTTGCTTCTACCTCGATTGCCGCTTTGTTGGGGATTTTTTTCGGTATGCTTTTAGGTAAAAGCTCTTTTACGGGACGGAAAATTGTTGTGGGTTTGGTTAATACGCTAATGGGTTTGCCGCCTGTGGTAGCCGGCCTGATTGTGTATTTGTTGCTTTCGCGCAGCGGACCACTGGGTTTTTTACATTTGCTTTATACGCCAAAGGCTATGGTAATTGCTCAAGTGTTGCTGATTACGCCGATTATTTGCGGCTTGGTTTTGTCAGCCGTTTCCGTAAAGAAGACCATTGTTGCAGAAAACTGCCGGGGCTTGCGTTTATCAAAGCTGACATCCCGGCACATGCTGTTGCATGAATGCCGTCGCCCAATTTACAGCGCAGTTTTAGCAGGCTACGGCAGGGCTATTTCCGAGGTTGGTGCGATAATGATTGTCGGCGGCAATATAGCCGGTAAAACAAGGGTTATGACGACTGCTATCGTGTTGGAAACAAGTAAGGGCTATTTTGATATTGCCGTAGCTTTAGGTATTGTTTTACTGCTCTTAGCCTTGATTGTCAATCTTTTGGTAATGAAATTGACGGGAGGTACGGCAGAATGAAGCAAATCAAAATCCGTGATCTTACTTTGCGATTATCCGGCAGAACAATTTTAGATATTCCCGAGCTTGATCTGCCCTTAGAGGGAATTACAGCCTTAATGGGCCCAAACGGCGCCGGTAAATCCAGCCTTTTGCGTGTATTGGCGGGTTTGCATACAAATATACAGGGAAGCCTTGAAGGTCTGCCTAACGCTTGTTATTATTTACCGCAAAGACCATATCCTTTTGATTATTCTTTACTTGACAATTTATTGTTGGGTCTTGATAATAAAAAATACCGCAATCGAGCGCTGGAAGGTTTAGAAACATTTGCTATGCAAGATATGGCAGGGCAAAATGCGCGAA
>JAQVWQ010000141.1 GCA_028709615.1 Clostridia bacterium
GATTAATCTGTTGTTTTTGATACCCGATATAATACTTATTGACAGTACAGCCAAAAGGGTCACCCTAATCATATTAAGGGTTTTCTTTTCTTTGACTCTTTTGGCAGTACATTTACAAATTAAAAACATAAAATCCTTTAAACAGTTTTCTGTTATCACAACAATTGTTGAAATACTGGCTCTGGCAATTTTTCTTTTTGTTTTTAGTCAGTACGATCAGCCGAGCTTTTTGATACAGACTATCGGCATGATAATGTTAAATATAATTTTCTTTTTTGTGCCAAACCAATTTAAAAATATGCTCTGTCTTGCTTTGGTCGGCTCTGCTGCTTTTTTTATTTGCGCTAGATACTTTGTGGAAACCTTAAATCGATCCGAGCTCCTTGCTGCTGTTACCTATGTGATTGTTACTGTTCTTTTTTGTGCCGTTGCCGCAAAAAATACCGAAAAGCATCAGTTTAAAGAGTTTCAAGCAAAACGAGAGTTGCAACAGATTAGCTCTACCGATTACTTGACCAATACGGCTAACAGATTTAAAATGGAAGCAGAGGCTGAAAGATGGATAGAATTTTGCAAAAGGCAGGGCTTGCCGTTGTCTTTGGTTTTTATAGATGTTGATGACCTGAAAATCGTCAACGATCGTTACGGTCACACCGCGGGTGATTTTGTTTTGGCTCACTTGGCAGAGCTGATTAAAAGCCAATTGCGCAGCTCTGATATTTTAGCCCGCTGGGGCGGTGATGAATTTATTATGCTATTATCCAATGTTAATTTGGCTAACGCAATAAAGCTGACGGAAAGAATTAAAAATTATATAAGGATGGGTTCTTTTATTAAGGGGATAACCGTTACTTGCAGTTTTGGGGTTGTCGAAATGAACAAAAATTCTAACTTCAGCTCGTTGCTGCTTGAAGCGGACAGATTAATGTATGAGGGTAAAAAAAGCGGCAAGGATTGTATTAAATGGGCCGAATGAGAGAACTAACGGCTTGTGAGCAAATAGGTGCGGACAGTCAGGGCCTAGCGGTAGATCAGCGGCTGTAAATCCGCAGGGCGGTTTTATTTAAGGTAAGGATGGGTTAGCAAAAATGAAAAATATCGTCATTGTCGGCGGCGGCGCGGCAGGTCTGGCGGCGGCAATAACCGCGGCAAGGGCAGCAGGCGGCGCGGCACAAATCATTATTGCAGAACGGTTGGAGCGTGTCGGCAAAAAACTGCTGGCCACAGGCAACGGCCGCTGTAATTTATCTAATGCCCGTATTGCTCCCCAATTCTATTTAAGCCAAGAGCAAAAATATCTTGAGGGGTTTTTGGCGCAGATGCCTACCAAAATAGTTACGGACTTTTTTGCCGATTTGGGTTTGCTGTGCGCTGAGCGCGAGCAGGGCAGGATTTATCCTAAATGCAATCAAGCCTCAATGGTACTGGATTTGCTTTTAGCCTCCCTGCGCCGTAACAATATTCAGGTTTGCGGTGATTTTGCTGTAGACAAGATCAGCCGCAGGCGCGACGGTTTTTTACTAACGGCTCAAGACGGGAGGACTTTAAAGGCCGATCGCTTGCTTTTGGCCGCGGGGGGCAAAGCCTCGTCGGCCTTGGGCGCGGACGGCTCCGGCTTTCTTTTGGCACAAAGCCTGGGACATAGCATAACGCCTCTTTACCCCGCCCTTGTGCCTATTAAAACCGCAAACAATTATTTTAAAGCCTTAAAGGGTATTCGCGCCGAAGTTTGTTTGCACCTGATTTGCGAAGGCAGGGAGCTTGCTGCCGAAAGCGGCGAGGTGCTGTTTACGGATTACGGGCTTTCGGGTATCCCCGCCCTGCAGCTATCCTGTTATTTGCAAAAAGGCCGTTACCAATTAAGCTTGGATTTTTTTCCCGAAATCAGCAAAGCAGCTTTAACAGATTTGTTAAACCAAAGAATGGCTGAATGGGGCGCCGAGCCGCTGGAGAATTTTTTGCTGGGTACGCTGGCTAAAAAAATCGGTTATATGGTGATGAAATCCCAAGATATTGCTCCCTTGTCGCGGCCTGTAGGCTCTTTGAGTGAGCAGGAGTTGGCGCGTTTGGCCGGCGCTTTAAAGGATTGGCGCACGCCGGTAGACGGCACACTCGGCTTTGAGCAGGCGCAGGTAACGGCAGGCGGTGTGCCTTTGTCTGAGGTTAATGCTCATACAATGCAATCTGAGTGTTGCCCGGACCTTTATTTGTGCGGCGAGCTTTTGGACGCGGTCGGTTTTTGCGGCGGTTATAATTTGCATTGGGCTTTTGCCACCGGTATTTTGGCGGGACAGGCTATCGGCAAACTGTAAATAGATTTTCCATATAATCATACTTACATTAAAAGAACTGCCGTTTTTGGGCAGTTCTTTATTCATCTTTAACATATTTGATTATATCGTTAATATCACAATCGAGAATAAAACACAGCGTATCTAAGGTTTTTAGGGTTATCGTTTCTCCGTGCTTCATACGGTGCAAAATATGGGAGGAAAAACCGTGCTTAAAAACTAATTGGTACTCTGTAATGCCTTTTTTAATAA
>JAQVWQ010000049.1 GCA_028709615.1 Clostridia bacterium
GCCAAAATTGGCGGCTTGGGTCACTCCCAACACATCGGGGGAGGCCAGGGGGTTGCGGTAGAGCGTTTGCATTACCGCGCCGGCTATCGATAAGGCCGCGCCGACGGCGACGGCCAGTAAGGAACGGGGAATCCGCACATTAAAAAAGACGATTTGCTTTTGCAGAGTTTCTAGATCATTGCTAAGCTCTGCACCATTGAATTTTTGCGCCAGCAGAGCTACCATATCTGTAAAATTGACCTGTACCTTGCCGATATTAAGCGAAACAAAGAAAAATAAGAGCAGTAAGCCCAAAGCAATGGCAAGGGCAGGCCAGGTTTTTTTGTGGTGCTGCATTGTTGAGATTTTTGCTTTCATTTGCTTCTCCGTCATTGGTAAAGGAGGGAAGCCTTATTCAGCTTCCCTCCTTTAATTTAAAGCTTAAAGAGTGCCGCCCAATTCTGTATAGGTATAACCATAAATAAATTTATAAACGGAATCGGCCGTATCTTTGATGTTGATATCCTCAAATAATTCGGGATGGATGGTTTTGGCCGTCCAGACGATACCTAAAATCGACTGCGGCAGGGGGAAATCCCACCAGCCTAAGGTCGAGGGGAAAATATAAACATTTTTATTTCTGATTGCGGAAACACTTTGCAGAGCGGGGTCGGCTAAAACGCTTTCGACGGTGTCGGCGCCAAAGCTGGAGCCCAAAACAATATAATCGGGGTCAAGGTTGATAATATCCTCGGCACTGATTTTGGCCCAGCGGCCTGTTAAATCGGCACCCGCATTGATGCCGCCGGCGGTTTCCACCATTTGGTGTTGGAACATATCGGCAGTAGCAGCCGTATAAACGCCGCCTGAGCCGCTGATCAGAACAACGGGTTTTTCTTCATCGCTCAGGTTGGCTACGCGGCCTGCTACCATCGTCCGCATATTTTCGATAAATTCTTTTAATTCTACGGCTCTTTCGGGGCAGTCAAAAATTTCGCCCATAATCTCGGCGGTTTGATAGACCTCTTCAAAGGTTTCACCGCTGACGGCAACAGTGGCAATACCGGCATTGGTGAAAATATTAGCCTCTTCCTCACCGCGGAAAGTGTCAGTAAAAACAAGATTAACGCCCAGCGAAACCATTGCTTCGGGGCTGTCGGTGCCGTTGGGAGAGCTTAAGGCCGTAGGCAGTGCTCCATAGGCCGCGTCAACCTTGGCCAAGGCCTCTAAATCGGCGCCGAGCTGCATTTGAAAGCCCAATTTATCCTTTTGTCCCATGGCAAAGAGCATTTTACCGCCGTAAACATGGGTACCCGCTACCTTATTGATCGTTTCGGGAATAACCACCTCGCGGCCCAGCTGGTCGGTTATGACCTTTTGTCCGCCGGCGGGGCTATCGCTGCCGCCGCCGCTGCAGGCAGCAAGTAGAGCTGCCGTTAAAAGTAAAACGGCGCAAACAAGAGCTAGTTTACTGTGTTTTTTCATTGTATGTTCTCCTTAGTTTTTAGCTTACTCGGCAGCAATGCGAACAAGGTCACGCATGGGGGCGGGCATTTCGGGTAAAGTGACATTGACTGTGCCGTCCGCGGAGCTGATGATTACATTGGTAAAAGTATCGGCGGCAGCGCTTTTGCTGAAACCGTCGGCGGCGGTAAAGGCGTAGGAAGCAGCCTCACCCATTTGCACCTTGGTCAAGAGGTCGGCGGCGCTAATATCGGCTGAGGCAAAGTAAATAACCTCGTTGCCGGCTACAATATAATCAAGATATTTGACCTTTAATTCGCCGGGCAGGGATTCGTCACCGACGACCAGGGGGGCTTCGCCGCCTTCTAAGGTGATGGTATAGTTAGCCAAATCCTCCATAGTGGAGCTGGCCATATAACCGTCGGTAGCAACTAAAACGATGTTTCCGCTCGGGGCTGTTTCATAAGCGGCAGCCAAAAAGTCGGCAATCGGATAAGCGGCAACTCCGGCTACATCAACGGTCTGCAGGCCCGCTGCGGCAGTTTGAAAGACGGTAATACCCGTAACGACTGTGGCTTCTGCTGGGGGTTCCGCAGCATTGTTTGCCGGAGCCTCGGGAGCCTGGCTTGAACAAGCTGCAAAAAGCAGAGCAAAGCAGGATAAAACAACGATAAGTAATAAAGCTGTCTTTTTCATAAAAATCCTCCTTTAGAATTATATTTGTCGGTCATAAGCGTAAAAAAAACGCTTTATTTTTCTTGGAATTAAGAAGAATAAAGCGTTCTTAAAAATTATATTGGACGCTTCTTTAACCAACGGGAGGCATAAAGGTTTCCCTTTGATACCCAATGGCAGGCAACGCATGACA
The DNA here is from genome assembly GCA_028709615.1 of Clostridia bacterium. Lineage (GTDB taxonomy): Bacteria > Bacillota > Dehalobacteriia > UBA4068 > UBA4068 > JAQVWQ01. The sequence continues at coordinate 2,312 of JAQVWQ010000049.1, forward strand.
CTTTGGCTTTAGCGCAGCTTGCTTGAAACGAATAAATTATAGCATAATAAAATTTTATAGTCAAGAATCAGAGTGATGTTGTTTGTCTAAATATCGTTTTTTTGGTCGGCGCCTTTTTGCTTTTGCTTTAACAGGTAAAAAAGCATGCGTTCGGGGTCGTTTAAAAATTCTTTGGTCAGGCGGTAATGCTCCGTATCGCGATAGGCCGTTTGCGTAAGGCCGTTTTGAGATAAGACCAGTATTTCTGCCTGCGGATAGGCCAGCAAGATCGGCGAATGGGTGGCGATTATAAGCTGTGAAGCGTTTTTCACAAGATTATCTATGCTGACCAGCAGGGCCAGCTGCCGCTGCGGTGATAAGGCCGCCTCGGGTTCATCTAAAAGATAAAGCCCTTTACCGCTTAAGCGGTTGTTGAGCAAGGACATAAAGCTTTCGCCGTGAGATTGATTATGCAGTGATTGACCGCCGTAATGGTTAAAAATCGGGGCAATTTCATCAAGCCTGTCCAATTCGCTTGCCACATTGTAAAAGCTTTCGGCCCGTAAAAAAAATCCGTCGCGCGGCCTTTGAATGCCTTTAATTAAAGTCAGGCTGTTATGCAGCTGCGAGTGGGTCGCTGAGGTTGAAAAATTAAAATTTTTACTGCCGCCCTCGGCATTAAAGCCGTAGGCCACGGCAATAGCCTCCAGCAGGGTCGATTTGCCGGTGCCGTTTTCGCCGACAAAAAAGGTTACGGGGGCGTTAAAATAAAAATCCCCCTGTTTGCTTAGTTCGCGGACTATGGGCAAAGTCCAAGAATAATCGCTGTTTTCCTCCTTGGGCGAACGAAAGCGCAGACCGCGGAGATATAATTTATTAAACATAGTGCGCATACTCCGTTTTTTTTAAGTATAACATTATTTTGGGTAAAATGACATAGACCGGCTTGCTTTTTTTAAGCCGATTGGTATAATAATATATAATATACATTATGAAAGGAAGGGAGCTTATGAGCAGAGCTTTTGTCAGCGAAAACGACGGCTGGAGCCGCTGCGCCAAATATCAGGAAACCTGTATGTTTGCCGATTCGGACGGCAAATGTGTATTAAAGCAATGTCGGCTTCATTCCGAGGAAACCGCAGAAAATCAAAAAGAAGCATAAGCACGCCTGCCGCATAGTGATGCGGCAGGCGTGCTTTATCAGAAGATTAAGGGAGATTTTTTTAGGTATTCTCGGTTATGTTAACCTTTGCGGTTAGTTCCTCTGCGGTCAGGTCATAGTCAAAGCGGCCTGATAAATAAAGACTCAAGCTTTGGTTATGATTAAAAAATTCAAGACTGTCGGGAGTGCAAACGCCCTTAACCAAATTTATCAGGCGGGCGCAGTCGGCGGCAAAGGACTCGTTGCTTTGGTAGTTGTCTTTAAGGTAGATATTAAGGTGAGAATGACCGATGCTGTTAAGGTTCTCGCGGGAAATCATTTCTAAGGGGGTAAACTCGTTAAAATTAAGATATAACTCGATATCTCCTACCTCTTCGGTCGGTGCTAAAACCTCATAAAGCTCTTCTTCAATGCTTTGCTCTATTTGCTCGGCGGTGGCAATATGTATGGGGTTATAATATTGCAGTACCACCGATGCCGCCGCAGCGCCGCAGGCGGCCAAAATCAGAAAACAGCAAACCAGCATACTGAAAATATCGTATTTAAGCTTATTATGCTTGCCGACGGCATGGGCGTAGATCATTTCACTGCCGAAAAAGACCAAAATTAAAGGGGAGAGTTTAAAAATCATACTTAAATCCCAGTTAGGGAAAAGGCAAAAAGCACTCAGTGTCAGGCCGGCCAAAATCAAGGCCAGGCCCATGCTTAAGGTGCCAACCCGGCGTATTTTGGGTGCTGCCTCTTTGCCGGCGGCGTTGGGGGCCGCCGCCGGCTGAGTGTTTATAATGGGAGGTTGTTGTTCGTTTGTCATTTTATTCATCATCCTTATTTTGGCTATCTGAATTGTTTTGCGCTTGTTCGTTTAACGGCTGCTGCTCGGCAGTCTCTGTCGGTTTAAAATTGACAAAATCGTCTTTAGAGGCCTCTTTATATTGCTGTTTTGAGCCGCTAATCAGTTTGAAGCCCAAAAAGATTAAAAGCAGAGAGACAAGCAAGGTCGGGCCGGAGTAGATTATGGTTTGGATGTATTGCGGTTCGCCTAAAGCATAGTAAATATCCCAGAGCAGCTGTATAAAAAAGCTGTCAAAAATGGCATATAAGCCAATCACAACCAAGCCGATGCCGATCCATTTGCCCCATTGAGGGTTGCCGTTGCTGGTCAGGCCGTTAAGATCAATAAAAAAGTCGTCGGTGGTGTTTTTAATTTGCTCGGGTGTCATTCTGCGCAGGGCAAAGGTATCAAAAAATGCGTAAGCCCACACGACAGGACAAAGCACCAAAAAAGCGCCGATGTTTAAAAATCCGCTGATGCCGCAAATCAGGGCGAAGGCGAGCATCAAGCTGACGCCTCTTTTGGTGTAGCCCAAATACATTTGGCCCGCACCGGGAATAAAAGCAAAGATAAAGGTTAAAAAACCGCTTCTGTGTTGCATATTGTTCACTCCTATTATTCGCGATTGTAAATATTGTTTTGGTTATTGCCGTTGTCTTGTTCTGTTTTATGTGCAAGCTTAAGCAACTCGTTAAGGTGGTCGTTCATTGTTTTTACCAGCTTATCAGCTTCCGCAAACAAGGGCTCCTGCTCTTGTTGGCTTGGTGGCGTTGGAGGGGGTTGAGTTTTATCGGGTATCAATGCTCCAAAAACACCGCCGCTCCATAAAACCAGAGCCAGCCCCGCGGCGGCAATAGCTGTGGCGTAGCGGTTAGAAAAAAGGCGTAGGCTGCGTCGGCGCAGCTCGGCTAAGGTTTTTGGTTTAAGCGTGTCAGGCGCTGTTATCAGCTCGCCTTGCTCGAGTATTGCCGTATAACGCAGAAGGCATTCGTCACAAAAGCTTAAATGCTCGGCGGCTTCCAAACGGCACAGCTCGTCGAGATGGCCTGTATTAAGTGACTGCAGGGCTTGCTCTGTTAAATGACCATCGTTATTAAACATTTCCATTTTAGCCGCCTCCCTTCAGTTGCTTTTGCAAAAGTATTTTTCCTCGGTAAATTTGTGTATGGACGGTTTTATAAGGTCTGTTCAGCTCGCGGCTGATCTCATCTATGGTTTTGTCTTGCAGAAAATGCATTGTACAAACAAGGGCGTAGGGTTCTTTCAGGGTATGCACCAGCCTGGTGATTTGAGCAAGCTGTTCGTTGCTGACGGAAATATCCTCGGGTGTGGGTGGGGCGTTGCTTAAAGGGTTGCTGTCCGTCAGGGCCGTATCGTCATCGGCGGTTAGGACTCGTCGGTGGTAGGCGCTTTTTAGGTAATCCTTGGCTTTGTTGGCTGCTATACGCACTAACCAGGGCTTTTCGGCTCCTGTCGGGCAGGAATCAAGATGAGTGTAGGCCGCGATAAAGGTTTCCTGAGCTAGATCCTGTGCTTGAAAATGGTCGCCTGTCATTTGATAGCAAACCGTATAAACCAGTTTTTGGTATTGCTCAAGCATTTGAGCAAACTCTTTTGTGCTCACTGCATCACCACCGTTATACACCCTTTTCTTTTGCCCGATTTCTTTGCCGTACATTGATAAAACGAGTGATAAAAATATTTTTCTTCATAATAGCTGATTTATTTTTATCTTTATTGATAATACCTGTTAATAAAAAGATTGTCAATATATTGATAAAAGCAAGCAATCTATTAAACAAAAAGCCCGCTGAGAAGCGGGCTTTTTTAGGATTTACATTAAATTATAATTGAATGTTCAGCAAATAACGGCGCAAAAAATCAAGAGCGCGCGTGACGGTAATAACATCAAAATTGGCGCGGTCATTGCGGCGGCGTGGCGGTGTCTGGATGGTTTTTGTACCATAGGGGCCGTCAAGCGCGATTTGTACGGTGGCCAGCGGAGTACCCGCTTCATCGGTCAGCTCGTGCATTTTACCGATAGCCAGGCCAAGCGAACAGCCGCTGTGTTCTTTAATGGCGGCGGCCAGCGCGGCGGCATCGGCGGCTTCATCGGCTTGATTATCGACCTTAAGCAGGTTTTGACGGGCTTGAGCGTTTAACAGCACACAGCCGCTGTATAAGGCTTGAGCTTCTTTATCTATATCGCCAAACTTTGTGGTAAAAAGTCCGCAGGTAGAGTCCTCGGCAACTGCCAGAGTGAGGTTTTTTTCTTTTAACAGGTCAAAAACAACTTCTGCCATGCTGTTTTTTTCGGTAGTGTAAAGACAATCACCGACCTCAGTGCGGATTTGTTCAACAACGGGCATTACCAATGCTCTAGCTTCATCAACGGTTTTGGCTTTAGCGGTTACGCGCAGCACAACCTCGGAGGCGGAAGCATAGGGGGCAACGGTTGGGTTAAGGCTGTTTTTTAGCAGGTCGGCCAGCCTTTCCTCCAGCGCGCTTTCACCGATTCCGTAAATACGGCAAAAGACGGAAAACAGTACGCTGTCGCTTTTTTTCTCTAAATAGGCTTTGGCGTATTTATTCCAAATGTTTTTAGTTTCTGAGGGCGGGCCGGGCAGCATAATAACGGTTTTGCCTTGATGCTCAATGGCGCAGGAGGGAGCGGAGCCCCAGTCGTTGGGTAAAATTGTTGAGCCTTGCGGAAAATAGGCCTGCTTGACGTTGTTTTTGGGAAAATCCTTGCCGTAGTGGCGGAAGGCAATCAGCATATTGTTTAAAATATCTTGATGCAGTACCATTTTTAATCCCAAAGCCTCGGCGACGGTTTCTTTGGTCAGATCGTCGTAGGTGGGGCCAAGGCCGCCGGTGGTGATTACCAAATCACTGCGGGAAAGGGCAATAGCCACGGCATCCTTGAGGCGGTCGGGGTTGTCGCCGACCACGGAATGATGATAGACATTGATGCCCAAGGTTGAAAGCTCTTGAGATAAAAAGGCGGCGTTGGTATTAACTACGCTGCCCAACAGCAGCTCGCTGCCTACACAGAGAATTTCACAATTCATAAAAATTACTCCTTAAAATAGTTTTAAATTGCTGTCGGCGTCAAATTTCAGTTGAAAATAATCGCCGGCTTGTTTAACCTGCTGCGGTTCGGTAACGGCGTTTAATGCGGCGCGGGAAAGATATATGCGGTCAAGATGCTTGGTGTTTTTTATCAAGGCCAGCTTTATATCCTCGGTCTGCTGTTTGCCGCAGAGCTTAAGGCAGGCCTGCAGCACTTGCTTATCGTTGCTCATCACGGCCGGCATTTTGCTGCTGCCGGGGGCGGTGGAGGTCAAAGAGTTGATATACGAGGTTGTAAAGTCAATTTTATCCGCCAAGCGGCGTGAGCAAAAGTCGGCCAGTCCCATACCGTTGGCGTTGCCCTCCGTAGATTCGGTCAGACTTAAAATGCCCAGCATAGTTATATCGGGGCCGCCCGAAGCCGCTCGCGTATGGAAGCGGCCGATCACATTGGTATCCATACCTGTGCCGCTGATTTCCTTGCCGATCTCTTCAACAATTAAAACATCGAGCCTATCAAAGTAGAGGCGGGGCATTAAAGCTGCGGCTTTAGCTAAAATATTCGGTTCTTGCGCTAAAATTTCCTCTTTATTTAAAACGAATAAATCGGCGATTTTATTATAGCCGTTTTCTATTGAGGCAATTCCGCCGATTATCTTTAATTTTTTTAAGGCTAAGCTGCCGACATCAATAATATTTTGCGCCATATTTTCAAAACGCAAAAAGTGGGTCATTTCCGCCCCTTTTTGCTTGGCAAGTCCGATAGCCAGCATTTTAACAAGGCCGCTTTCGTAAGTGCCGCGAAAAGAGGTATGCGGCTTAACACGGTTTAAAAGAATGATGCCGTCGGCCTCATAAGCGTTTTTATCGATATAAACGGGCAGGCCGCGCTGGGTTGTGGCAATTTGCACCGTTTCCATTGATGATAAAACAGGCGCGCCCATAGCCTCTTCCGTTATGCCGTAATGAGCCAGAATATTCTTTTGCCCTGCGGCGGTAGCTCCTCCGTGGCTGCCCATAGCCGGTATTAATATAGGCTGCGCTCCGCGGGCATAAAGGTAATCCACAGTGGTTTTAACCATCTCGTTGTAACGGTCAATACCGCGGCTGCCGCAGGTTACGGCGATGCGCTCACCTTTTTTGATCGGCAAATCTTTGGCAAAAAGCATTTTCGTTAAAGTACGGGCAGGCTCGGCCAGCTTTTGAGCGCAAAAGCTTTGCTCAACCGGGCAAACAGGGGGAATGGTGATATGCTGCAGCATTTCATCTATTTTATTCATAACAGGGCTCCTTTTATAAAACTAACCGTTCTTTATTATTATACACCTGTTTGTAATTTTTGTCAGTAAAAAATCTTGCCTAATGCGCCTTTTGGATATACAATAGATAAAAACCTCTTAGGAGCAGTTATGATCATTCATCCTATACCGCCGCTTTATGATAAAAATTCTCAAATATTGATTTTAGGCAGCTTCCCCTCGCCAAAATCGCGCGAGGCGGGATTTTTTTACGGCCATCCGCAAAATTTGTTTTGGCCGCTGCTTGCCGAGATTTTAGGGCAGGAAAACCCGCAGCAAACCACTGCCGCCCGTCGCGAGTTTGCTTTAAAAAACCGTATAGCCATGTGGGATGTGCTGGCGGCCTGCGAAATCAAGGGGGCTGATGACAACAGCATTGAGCAGGCCAGGGCTAACGATTTAAGCCCTATTTTATCAGCCTGCCCAATCAGGGCGATTTTTACGACCGGCAAGGCCGCCAAAAAATACTATGATTTACTGACTTTTCCGCAAACCGGCAGGGAGGCGATATACTTGCCCTCTACCAGCCCCGCCAATCGCGCTATGCATAAAAAACCCGAATTTTGGGCGGCTTGGCGGCAGGTGGCCGAGTATCTGCGTGAGGATTAGCCGATGAAGCGGGTTATAAGAGAAATCAAATACATTGTGAGCGCCGCCGAAGACGGCTTGCCGCTGGGCCGTTTTTTGCAGCGGCGCGGTTATTCGCAGCAAATGCTCAGCGATTTAAAAAAAGAGGGTTTAACTGTTGAGGGTGCCTTTCACCGTTTAATAGACCCTGTGCGGCAGGGCGAGGAAATTGGCGTTGCGGTTTTTTCCGAACAAAACTCTTTAAAAGCCAATCCCTTATTAAAGGCCGAGCTTATTTATGAGGACGAGGATTATTTGGTTTTTAATAAGCCGGCGGATATGCTGGTTCATCCCTGTGCCAGGCAGTTTGCCGACGCGCTGGGCAATTATTTTGCCGCCCTGTACCCCGATTTGCTGTTTAGGCCTTTGGGCAGGCTCGACCGTAATACTACGGGTGCGGTTTTGGTAGCTAAGCACCGTTTGGCGGCTGGCTTGGTCAAAAATGTTAAAAAGCAATATACGGCTGTTGCCGAAGGCCAAATCGAGCCTAGCGCGGGCCAAATAGAACTGCCCTTGGTCAGAGTGGGCGGTACGGTTATTAGGCAGGAGGTATCAGAGCGGGGCAAATATGCCCTGACTTATTACCGCGTATTAAAATATTTACCCGCGCACAGTGTTGTCAGCTTGAGCTTGGCAACGGGGCGCACTCACCAAATCCGCGCTCATTTGGCGGCAATAGGTCACCCTTTGGCAGGCGATAGTCTGTACGGAGGAAAAAAGGATTTAATTAACCGCTCGGCCTTGCATTGCAGCCGCATAGAGTTTGATCAGCCCTTTTTACAAACAACAGTTAAGGTTGAGGCTGCTCTTGCCGAGGATCTGCTTAAAATAATAAAATAAAACCTTTATATAAAACGCCCCAAGGCTTAAAAGCCCAGGGGCGTTTCATATTTCAGTCTGTCAGCGTGCAGGCCTTCGTCTATACGCTGTAATTTCGCTTGTGTTAAGTAATTATTCAAGTGGGACAATAGTAAATTCTACCACATCGGGGCAATCCGGGCATTGGAAGGTCATGTCGGGGAAGCCCATTTGTTCACCGGTGACGCCTTTTCTGGCGGCGTAAATAAAGGGATAAATGGCATTGATGGCTGTAAGGCAGATATTGGCCGATTTTTCTTTATCGATGAAGGAATTATTAAGATGAATTTCATCGCCCGGCTTATACATATCGCACTTAGAGCTTTTTACTACGATTTTTACTTTTTTCTCCACAAAAAAACCTCCTTTATGC
>JAQVWQ010000050.1 GCA_028709615.1 Clostridia bacterium
TCAACTGGCTAATGCGGTTCAAGATGCCGCCTTAAAAAGCAATAAATAAAGAGCGTACCGTAAAAAGCGCAACAGCTGTATAATAAACCTCCAAATATTAAAAGCTTAAAAGAGCCCCGGGAACAATCCCAAGGCTCTTTATATAATATATTACAAATATTTTTGTGATTTATATAAAAGGTTACTTGCAGCAATACTTACAACAACACCTACAACAATACCTGCATTAATAGTTTCCACACCATTTACAACAGCACTGGCAAAAACGCTTGCAATCACACTTGCAGCAAATCGCGCCGCAGCATCTGCAATAAAACCAGCAGCGCCGCCCGCAAAAGCGGCAGCAGCACTGCCCGCAGCAGCGACAGCAACGGCGGCAGCATTTATCAGTACAGCAAGGATTACATTGATCACACAAAGTTACATATCTGCAGTTGTCAATATTATCAGATGACGCCTGATAACACATTCGTATCACGATCCTTTCAACAAATTTTTATTTAACCGGTATCCGGCCCGAATAAGCGGATCTATTGGAGTCTTGCCATCCTTGCCTCATTTTTAAATGAGTAAAACACGGCTTTCTCAATACCACCATATGCATGTCCTTGATAAATTGTTAATATTAATTTAACTTGGCTGCTAATATAAAACCCAGACCTTGACCAAGCCGCAGGCTAAATTCAGCGCATTAAACACTAACATATAAAAAAACGGCATAGCTGCAAATAACAGCTGTGCCGTTTTAAGCAAAAAAGTTAAAAGACAAGACCAAGCTCTTTTGCCGATATTTTTTATTATGGTATTAAAGCTTATTGCAGCAAAAAAGAGCCTAACAAAAGGCTCTTTTTTTGCCGGCAGTTATGTTGCTGACTCTGCCTTTCATTGAACTCCTGTTTCAGGACTTTCGGTGCTGGGTGTGGACGGTACCTGATCTTCTTGATTTTCGTCCGGCAGCGGCATTTCATCTTCGGGTATTTCGTTAGTATCCACAGGCGGGGTCTGCGGCGTTAATTCCTCCGCATTAGAGCAAGCTGCCAAAACCAAGCAACCGACAGATAAAATAACCATCAGCATTATAACCCACAGCGTTTTTTTCATTGAATGTCCTCCTCCTCTTTTTGTTGTTTTAAGATTACCACCGTAAATAAGCCTTGTCAAAGCAAAAGATTCCCCAGATTACCCGTTTTTTCTTTTGTTGACGACAATAAAGGAAATAGAACAGCCCTAAACGAACTATAATATTTAATAATTTGTAAAAATTATAATTTATTTGTTGCAGAATTTTGGAACTTTTAAATCATGTTAAAGCTCATTTTAACATACAGGAGGTGCACTCATGGAACTAGCAGGATACGAAAAGTATATGCGTCTGGTCATAGAAAACAAACATCTCTATTACCGCATCGCCTATTCTTTTATGGGTAACGAAGCTGATTCGCTTGATGCTATCTCGCAGATGACGCTATCCATCGTCGAGAAGCACCAGCAGCTGCGCAATGAAGACAGCTTTTTGCCATGGAGCAAAAAAATCCTCATTAACGCCTGCCGTACCTTACTTAGAGAAAAAAAACGCACAACAGTAGTAGCTGAATTTCCCACTATCGCCGATAATTTTGACGAAAATGAGCTGGCCGAGCAAATGCTGGTGCGTAAAGCCGTAACAGCTCTGCCCGAAAAATATCGCGAAATAATCGTTATGCGTTATTATCTGGATATGGAGTATCAAGATATTGCCGATGCTGCCGGTATTCCCTTAGGCACGGTAAAATCTCGTTTAAATCGAGCTGTATCCGTCTTGAAAAAGCAATTGGGAGGAGAATTCTAATGGATAAGCTGGAAAAATATTTAAGGAGCGACGGGCAGGCAATTGCCTCTGTCGCCGCGCCGGAAAGGTTTGAGGCTACGATTTTTGCCGCCTTTGAGCAAGCAAAAAAACAACCTGATCAGCCGACAGCGCAAGATACAGCTAAAAAACGCGGCTTGCTATGGAATAAAAAATCAATCATCGGTGTAATTGCCGTGGCTGCCTGCCTAATCTTTGCCTTGATTTCTTTACTGCCGCTGGGGGGTGGCAGCGGAGAATTCAACGGCTTGGTTACTATTGAGGCCAAGGCCGCAACCGCAGACGGCATCGACCGCAACGAAGGCTTTGTACTGAAAGCCAGCGAGCCGCTGGACGAAGAAACCTTAGCAAAAAACCTGACGGTTGAGCCATATTTTGAATATGAAATCAACAAGGCTTCTAAAACAAGCTACGAAATCGTGCCGACACAAGCCTTGGCCGCCAATACGGTTTATGTACTGCAATTTAATAACGAAGGCGTAAAAAAAGCCGCCAATTCTTGGGCCTTTGAAACGACCGAGGGCTTTGAGCTTACCAACTCTTACCCTTATGACGGCGCTAACAATGTTAACATTAACAGCGGGATTGAGCTGAGCTTTTCAACGCCCTGCGAGCTTGAGGCCATCAAAAAAGCCGTTACCATCGAGCCGGCAATAAAAGGGGAATGGAAAACAGAAGACGGTCGTTTGCTGACCTTTATTCCTGCCGAAGAAATGGCTCACGCCACTGTTTACAGCCTTACCGTTCCCGCCGATTTAACCGCTGCCAACGGCTCAGCCTTGGGTTTAGAAAAAATCATTCGTTTTGAAACGATGAGCGCCAATGCCGAACAACAAAGCAGCGCGGTAGAGTTCTTTTCGATTGAACGGCTGGACAATACCGCCTTTGCTCCCGATCAGGCTCCGTTTTTTACCTATTATAATTACGATGGCAGCAACGATAACGAATTTGATATTGACATCACCGTTTATGGCTATGCCAATCTTAACGACTATACCGAAGCCTTAAACGATAAGATCGGCGAATACGACTGGTGTATTGCAGATTCTGAAACCCTGTTGGACACCAAAGACTTAAAGCAGGTAATGCAAGCCACTGTCGAGCCTTATACCGACCCGCAGCAGCCCTGGTACAAAACACTCTATCTGCCCGATTCACTGCCCTGCGGCTTTTATTTGCTTGATTTTAAAAGTGCCGACTGCCAAAGGCAGGTTTTAATACAGGTCACCGAGTTGTCTATCTTTAATAACTATTCAGCCGAGGAAGCCTTACTGTGGGTTCACGATATAAACAATAACAAGCCTATTGCCGGAGCAGAAATAAAATCTGTTTACGGTAAAAGCATATCTGCCAAAACCGATCAAAACGGCGTGGCACAAATCGGTTATTACAGCGACGGCAAACAGCTTTTGCAGGTTAAAAACGGCAAGCAAGAAGCGGCTATCCTTATTCGCCCCTATTACTACTTTAATAACAACAGCCTTACAGCGCAAAGCACTTACTGGCTGTCCTTTAACACCGACCGTACAATTTACCGCAGCGGCGATACCGTAAACTTTTTTGGTATTGTTGCCCCGCGCAAGGACGGAGCCAAGCCCTTAGACAAGGTTGTGATCTCCAGCAACCTGATGGGAGAGAGCTTTACCGTCCCCGTCACCGACGGCTGGTTTGCCGGCAGCTATACTCTGCCGACGATCGCCTCCGGTAATTGGTGTAATCTGATTGTTAAAACAGTTGCGGGCGATTATTTGGAAGGCTACGGTTTTGATGTGCGAAACTATGATAAACCCGCATACAGACTGGCCGTCAGTGCCCGCCAAAAATATGTAATGCTTAATGATTTAGCCGAATTTGATATTAACACAGCCTATTTTGACGATACGGCTCTGCCTAAACAAGATTTAAATTATTATGCCTACAACCTGGGCAGCAGAGAGAAAAAAGACCAGCTAACCACCGACGATAACGGCAAAGCCCACCTTTCTCTGCGCACGGTTGCAACTGAATACTCCAGCAAATCGCTGACAGGCTATGCTTCGTTAGATGTTTACACCACCTGGCCTGAGCTGGGACGCGTAAATTCTTATAACGATGTAGTGGTTTTTAACACCGACCTTGAGCTCAACGGCTCTGTTAAACGCACCGCCGAGGGCGCGGATATCACCTTTAAGCCTTATAAAATTAACCTTGATAAAATTACAGAAGAAAACCCCGGCGATTACAAGGATGATTTTTCCGGCTCTGCGCAAATAAAGCTTGTTTATTACAAGCAGTGGTGGGAAAAAATTCAAGAAGGAACAACCTATCACCCCTATCTTAAACAAAATGTCCCCTATTACCGTTACGAATACCACAAGGATTACGAGGGCGAAAAAACCGTTACCTTAAACCAGGCCGAACAAACGGTCAGCTGCGCTTTGGCCGAAAAAAATTCCTATATTATCGAGGCTTCGGGTCAAGACAGCCAAGGCCGCAGCTTTGTGCGCGAGTATTATACCACCGCTTTAAAAAAAGATACCCTGGCCTATGAGGGCGATTACGAGCGTTATTACCTGCAAGACAAACAGGAAAGCTACGATTTTGGCGATCAGGTTAATTTACAGCTGACAGAAAGTGAGAGTATCGTTGAGCTGCCGTCTGAAGCTACGGTACTTTATTACCGCTCTCAAGAACGCCTGCTGGACTATAAAGTAGAAAAAACCACGGAATACAGCTTTACCTTTACCGAAGATCTGGCACCTGTGATGACTTGCGGAGCCGTTTACTATGACGGCCAAAAATATCATGCGGTCAGCGATGCCTATATAAATTTTAACTCCGAACAGCGCACGCTGAAAGCCAAGGTCTCCGCCGCTGAAGGTACGGAATTTGCTCCGGGCGCGGAGGTAACCTTAAATGTCGAGTTAAGCGATAACGAAGGCAAGCCCGTATCGGGCATTGTCAACCTTAATTTGGTTGACGAAGCCCTACTGGCTGTCAGCGACCAGTTTATCGACCTGCCGCAAACCGTCTTTTTCGGCCACAACAGACTGGCGTATTTCTTTAAAGAAGCCAATATGAAAGAAAGTGCCAACGATATGATGTACGGCGGTGCCGAGGGCGGCGGCGAGGGCGACGGCGGCCGCGAAGACTTCCGCGATACGGCTTTGTTTACCTCCGTTGAAACAGACGGCGCCGGGCACGGCTCCACAAGCTTTACTTTGCCCGACAATATCACAAGCTGGCGGGTTTTTTGGCAGGCCTACCGCTACGATAAGCTGCCCGATATTTGGGTCGGCAACGGCACAGGCAATATTATTGCCACACAAGACTTTTTTATCGACTACCGACTGGCAACCGTTTTAATGAAGGGCGATCAGCCGACCTTAGGACTGCGCGCCGCAGGCGATGCCTTAAAGCCCGGCTCAACGGTTAATTATTCTGTAACGCTCAAGGGCGAAAATACCGACCTGCAATATAACAAAACCGTCACCGGCAACCTTAGCCAATGGGTGGATATTCCTTTAGACAAAGTTAAAGAAAACTGCACCCTAACAGTCAGCGGTTCAGTTGAAGGCAACGAACAGCAAGCCGATAAGCTTACCGTAAAACTAACAGCCGTAGATAGCTTGGCCGGCCATGCCGTTACCGATACGCAAGCCTTGAGTAACGACTATCGGGTGCCGACCGATAATCTTTCGCAAACCCTGCTGCTGTTTTCCAACCAAACAGCGTCTAAAGGGCTTGCCGGGCTCTTTGATTTAGCCGTTACAGATACTATCCGCCTTGAACAGCGGCTGACCGCTTTCTTGTCCCAATCCCTGCTCAAAGAACATTTTGGTATTGACTACTTTATCACAGACGAGAGGGCTGTCCGTTTGGCATTACTTGACTATCAGGATCAGCAAGCAGGCGGCATCCGTCCGCTGCCGGCGGCAAACGCCGATTTAGAGGTCAGCGTCCTGGCCGCTATGGCCGCCCCCGACTACTTTGATAATAAGCTTTTAACAAATTATTTTAGCGACTATTTAACCGCAGGCAATGATAAAGAGCGGGCTTTGGCTCTTTGGGGCCTGGCGGCATTGCATCAACCTTATATGAAGCAGGTTGATGAGCTTTATAACACAGGCAACCTTGACGGCGAAGCTCAGCTTTATTTAGCCCTGGCGCTTTATGCCTTCGGCGAAGGAGCAAAAGCCGAGCAGCTGGCCAAAGACCTGGTGGCAAATTATTCTGAGGATTTGGGCGGTTCCCGCCGTGCAACCGTCAGCGAATCCGAAGAAGAAACAATTAAGGCTACGGCCCGACTGGCGCTTTTAGCCTCAGCCTACAATCTGCCCGAAGCCGACGACCTCTACACTTATTTACAAAATAACTCCGGCGTTTACGACCATTATTTGCTTGAACGCTACCTGATTTTGCAAGCGATGTTAAAATACGGTACTACCGAAGGCAGCTTTAAATACAGCTTTGACGGTAAAACCACCGAGGTTGATTTAAGCAAAAACTATTACCATAGTTTGGCAATTACCGCCGAAGCTGCCGACCAGTTGAAATTCAGCCGCATTAAGGGTGATATTACCGTTACGGCCTGCTATTTTGCCGCAGGTTTGCCGACAGCCGACAGTGAGGCCGCCAAAAACCTAAGCCTTAGCCGCAGCTATAAGCAAAACGGCGAGCTGACAACAGATTTTAAACAGGGCTCGGAAATTACGGTTATTCTTGATTTTGCCGTTAACGCCAATGCCCCCGACGGCTGCTATAACATCTGTGATTATCTGCCCGCCGGCTTAGACTTTGTCAGAATGGATAATAATGCCTCCTCTGATATTGTTTGGTTATGCGGCGAGGTTGATGGCAGACAGACTTTTTGCACCTACAAAAGCAACGAAAGCAAGCATACGGCCCCGACAGGCAAAATCGTTTATACCGCCCGCGTTAAAATGCCCGGCAGCTTTAGCTCTGAAGGCGCTTACCTGCAAAATGTTGATAACAATAAGGTTGTAACCGTTCTTGAGGATCAAAGAGTAACAATCAAATAGCAATGAAAAAAACACTTCTTCTGCTATTAACCATTTTAATATTGCTGGTCGGTTGCAGCGCAAACGATAAAAGCGAACAACAAACAGAGTCTGCCGATGGGCAGGCTCTGTTTGAGCATCAATCACAGCCTTTAAACTGCGATAAATTCTTATCCGCCGATCAGGCCCAAAAGCTTTGCGCCCAAGCCGCTCAAAAGCAAGAAAAAGCCGCCGGCGACAGCCGAATACTGGTAGTACCTCACCATGCCTTAGCAGCCGATTTGACCGCCGAGGCTTTATATAAGGCTGATGCCGCTAACAAGGAGCTTTTTATCATTATCGGCCCCAACCACGCCAACCAGGGCGCAAAAATTTCTGTTACCGACCAAAGCTACCAAAGCGGCAAAACGGTTTTACCGCCAGACAAGCAGGCCTTGTCGGCTTTAACCGAAAATGAGCTCGCCGCCTGCGACAGCAGCCGCTTTGCCGATGAGCACAGCATCGGACTGCCTGTTGCCCTGCTGGCTCAGCTCAACCCCGAGGCGCGCATCGTGCCGATAATTTGCCGTCACAGCCTGACGAGGGAGGAAGGAGCCGAAATTTTTTCCGCCCTTGCTCCCCTGCTTAACGACAAAACCCTGATTATTGCCTCTATTGATTTCAGCCATCATTTAGCGGCTGCGCAAGCCGCCGGCCATAACGAGCAAATTGCCAAGCTGATTTTAGACGGAAAAAGCGAGCGGATCGCTAAGCTGGACAGCAGCTATATCGACGCGCCCGGAATTATGGCCGCCGTTTGCGATTATGCCGCCAAAGATGAGCTTAGCCCCGCAATCTTGCGCAAAGCCACAGCCGCCGACTATTTGGGCGACGGCTATACGGGCGAGGTCACAAGCTATTTGACTATAATTTATCAATAAAGAGCCTGCCTAAGCAGGCTCTTTTAATTATTTTGTTTTAAATGTTGAATTGGCCAGCAGCTCTTGAGCTTCTTCTTTGCTTAAATCATAATGCCAAAACAGCTTATAAAATTCCTGCGCTTCGGCAACCATATCATAATTATATAAATCGGGATAAACCAAGCTGCCCAGCCATTTGATACCGATAATACGGTTGACGGACGGCGGTGAGGAAAGCCAGTTATAAGGTCCTAAGGGGATTTCGTAATAACGACCCTGCTTAACGGCCTCTAAAGCCTGCCACTGCTTATCGGCGGCTATTTTGCCATAAGCACCGTCGGCAGATAAAACTATCACATCAGGAGCAAAGAGCAAAAGCTGCTCCATATTGATAGTATTGCCGCCGCCCTTATTGGAGACCTCGGGAACGACAACAGCATTTTCTGCGCCGATCAATTCAATCACATCGGCATGAATGGAGCCGCGGGCGTTAGCATCCAGACCGGTTTCGCCCGTACCGAAAAAGACGGACTTTTTATCGGCTTCGGTAATTTGCGCGGCTTTTCCCTGAGCCTCCGCTATGGTTGTTTCAATGTAAACGGCTATTTTTTCCGCCTGCTCGCTGCACTTTAACAGCTCGCCCAAGGTACGGTAAGCCTGAGGGAAGGTTTGTAAATTAGCCTCGATAAAGATTGTGGGTATGCCTGTTTGCTCTTGAATGGCGTCCATATCCTGCGCATGCGTAGGTTTTTTGTCACCCAAGTCGATAATCACCTGCGGGGCAGCGGCAATCAGAGCCTCCATATTCAAGCTGACATTTTTACCGTAGAACTGTCCGAATTCGGGTAAAGCGGCAAATTCCGCTGGGAAATAAGCCAAGATTTTTTCGGAGGGCAGCTTGCTCCAACCCATCAGAGTATCGGGAGAGACCGAATATAATATCATTTGTGCCACCGCGCCGCTGGGAGCAACCTTATCGATAGCAGTAGGTAATTCTACCTCTCGTCCGCAGCTGTCGGTAAAGGTAAAGGTTTGTGCGGCCTCTTGTTCATTTTGTTGTGCGGAGCAGGCCGTCAACAAGGAAAACGCCAATACCAGGCACAGCAATAAAACCAGACTTTTTTTCATTTCTTTTTTTCCTCCTTAATAACATTTATCCAATCAATGCCGCGGTCAAGGCGGCATTAAACGGCCTCGATATCGGGAACCAGCAGGGCTCCCACTTTTTTGACCTTTAAGCCGTAGAGCAAATAAAGATTCTGCTCTGTGATCACCTCTGAGGGCGAACCGACGGCCACAATTTGACCGTTTTTTAAGGCGATCACCTTATCGGCAAACAGCAGGGCGTGCTGCGGATTGTGTGAAGACTGCAAGATCAGCAGTCCCTCACCTACCAGCTTTTTCATACGGGCCTGTACGCGAATTTGATTGCCGTAATCTAAGTTGGCGGTCGGCTCGTCCATAATTAAAATGCCCGATTGCTGCACCAGCGCCCGAGCGATCAGCATCAACTGCCGTTCGCCGCCGCTGATCTCCTCAATGCCCCGATCCGCCAGAGCGTCGATACCCAAACGCCGCAGCACCTCGTCGGTAATCCGGTAATCCTCACGAGAGGGCGAAGCAAAAGGCGAAAGGTGTACCGTCCGCCCCATAACCGCCATTTCCCGTACCGAATAATTAAAGGAGGGCAGGCCGACCTGCGGGATATAAGCCATTTGGGCAGCCAACTGCGAGGGGGTATAAGCGGCGACATTTTTACCGCAGATTTTTACCTCTCCGCCGCCTAAAGCCGCCTGCCCCAGCAGGCAACGGAAAAGCGTGCTTTTACCGACTCCGTTGGGGCCTAAAATGTAAACCATTTCTCCCTTATTGGCCGAAAAAGATATATCCTTTAAAACCTCTTGCCCCGGATAATAGGAAAAACGCAAATTTTTAACCTCTATACTCACAGCCTTTTTTTGCCTCCTTGCAAGATCAGATACAAAAAGAAGGGCGCGCCGATAAAGGCCGTTAAAATACCAATCGGCACTTCACTGGTTGTTAAGGTACGGGCCACATTATCGACCACCATTAAAAAAGAGCCGCCGATCAGCATAGTTGCCGGCAGTAATACTTTATAATCGCAGCCCACCATTTTGCGGGCAAAATGAGGTATTACCAAGCCCACCCAGCCAATCATTCCGCTGACCGCTACGGATGCGGCCGTTACTAAGGTGGCGCATAAAATCACCAAAACCCTGATTCGTTTGGTATTGACGCCCAGCGAGCGGGCTTCCTCCTCGCTTAAGGTAATAACATTTAAACGCCAGCGTAAAAAAAACAAAGGGATCAAACCAACCAGCATTACAGGCAGCAGCATTTTTAAATCAGGCAGTCGAATTGAGGCCAAAGAACCCATCAGCCAATAGGTGATGGCGGGCAGTTCATCGGTCGGATCAGCAACCAGTTTAATAAAGGAGGTACAAGCCTGAAAAAGTGAGCCTGTCATAATGCCAGCCAAAACCAAACCCAAAGCAACATTGCTGCGAAATTTGGAGGCGGCCAGCACAGCCAATACTACCGCAATCAAGCCGAAAACAAACGCAGAAAAAGAGATTCCGTAATAACCGAAAGAACATAAGATCCCTAAGGCCGCGCCAAAGCCCGCGCCCGCCGACGAGCCCAAAATATCCGGTGAGACCATCGGGTTCTTAAACATTCCCTGATAAATTCCGCCTGCTGTTGAAAGCGCACAGCCGATTAGAGCCGCGGCAATAATGCG
>JAQVWQ010000142.1 GCA_028709615.1 Clostridia bacterium
TAGTTATCGCTCAAAACGGTGGGCAGATGCCGGCTTTTCCCAGCTTTTCTTATATTACCGGATACCTTACTCCTGAAATGTTCGGCTCGGTTGACAGCCTTCATATACTTGGCAATGCTGACACTAAATATAAATTTTTGACTGATTATCTGGATTTTGGTTACAGCATACTCAGCATTGGCGATGTATTTATTCATTTATTTTTCTGTATTATGCTGTATTTCTTGATAAAAGCAGTAAACATTCAGTTTGGAAATCAAAAAAATTAAATAATTAGGGGACAAGCTAAATGAATGGTATTGCAGTTAATATTATTGTGCTTTTTTTTAAAGGGATTCCGGAAGGATTACTGACAGTTCTTGCCCTCCATATTTTTACTCAAACAAAAATCCAACCTAAAAAATATCTTCTATTTAGCTTTATTTATATAAGCGCAACATATTTGATTAGACTTTTACCAATTACACTTGGAGTGCATACAGTATTTTCGCTTTTTCTTTTAATTCTAACCTTTCAATTCGTACATAACGGACAATTATCAAAGGTAATCAGTTCAATCATTTCCGCTGCTTTTGTTTTAATATTGGTAGCTGTTTCAGAGGTACTTAATATGCTGCTTTTAATACTTATTTATGGACAACCAAAAGCAGAAGCATTGTTTAATGCCAGTAACGGATTAATAAAAAGCCTTTACACAATCCCCTCTACTGTTTTTTTGGCTATCCTTATTTTTGCCGGATATTTTATTTTAAAGAAAATTGATATGAGGAAAAAGAATAATGGAAAAGCTGGCAAAACAACTGGCGTTTAAGATAGCATCTTCACTGAATTACGACAAAGAAAAAGAAGCTGTTATAGCCTATGGTCTGATCGCAATTATACAGGTCACCATCACGGTTTTGCTGATATTGCTTTTCGGTATTCTGATTAACGCCCCTGTCGAAGCTTTGATTATTTGCTTTTCCGCCAGCCTTTTAAGAAAATACAGCGGCGGCGCGCATGCCGAAACTCCCGAGCTTTGTACAATGATCAGTGTTTTATACTGTACATTAACGGCTTTACTGGCAAAATATCTTCTTGTGGCAATCTATAGACCGATACCTATGGCAATCGCGATTTTGCTTATCTTTGCCTTATCTTTTCTTGTTATTTATCAACTTGCTCCTGTCGATTCGCCGAATAAACCCATCAGAACTGAAAAAAAGAAAAAAAGGATGCGGAAGGGCAGCTTTCTGATTCTTTTTGTCTATTTTATTTTATCGCTTATATTTTGGGTTTTTAGTAATAGCTTTGCAGCTTTTAAAGCATACGCGGTTTGTATATTATTGGGAATATCCTGGCAAACATTAACGCTTACATCAGTTGGTTTCCTATTTATAGGAAAAATCAATCATCTATTAATTCACAGAAAGGAGGGATTATGATGAAAAAATTTTATGGTATAATTGCCGCCTTATCCACCGTTGTAGCGGCGCTGGTTGCCTCCTCGGCCTGCATCCTTTTTGCTTATCAGCCCGAAGAACCCAAGTCCTTGAGGGACTAATCGCAACCGAATAATTATATATAGGGGGCCGTTTAAGCCTCCTATATATAATTATTCATAAAAACGAAAGGAGGCCGATCATGCTTAAAAATGAAAAAGAACAAGAAATGCAAATCAATCAGATATTGAACATAGTAAAGATAGCCTCCTTCTCTTTTCCGGCAATCGCTTTTCTTCAGTATTTTTCTAATTATTATACCTACTCCGGTTATTTTTATAAATATGGATTATTAATTATTTTTGTTTTATTAATAATATTAATTATATACTTATTATCAACTATTCTAAAATCAAGACATTTTAGTTATCTAAAAAAATGGATTGACCCTTTTATTGCATTGTTTATTGCTTTTTTATCGGTCATGCTGACCGGCTCTTATGAAAGCCAATACAAATTTCTATTTTTGTTTGTTATTATATCCTCCAGCATTGAATGCAGTATGAAAGTCAATCTATCCATAGCAGGGCTATCCGCCGTAATTATTTGGGGAATAGACCTTATTTGTGCCCCTAAAATGGAAGTGAATACATATTTTGAAAGTGACATCGTTCTGGCTTGTGCATTTTTGATCATTTCATGGACAATAGGCTACTATGTTGATCTGAGAAAAAAACATATCGAAAGCCTTAAGGATATGGTAAATATTGATGGCTTGACCGGACTTTACAACCACCGTTATTTTTATGATTATCTTTCAAAACAGATTAGCGAAAGCAAAAATGACGGCTCTGATTTGTCACTCCTATTTATTGATATAGATAATTTTAAGTGTTATAATGATATGTACGGACACCCCAAAGGTGACGAGGTTCTGCGCATTATTGCCGGCATAATGAAAAAAACCGTCTCAAGCAAGGCCTTTATTGCTCGATACGGCGGCGAAGAATTTACTATTGTTTTTCCCAAAACCGGAGAAGCTTTGGCAATTAAAGAAGCCGAAAAGCTGAGAAACGCAGTACAGGAATATATCTTTGAAGGAGAAGAAAATCTACCCG
>JAQVWQ010000143.1 GCA_028709615.1 Clostridia bacterium
CGACGGCAAGCTTGGCTTGTATGAGCCTGTTCACGGCTCGGCGCCGGATATTGCCGGCAAAAATGTTGCTAATCCCATAGCTTCTATTTTATCGCTGGCTATGCTTTTGCGTTATTCATTAGAGTTGCAAGAGGCGGCGGACGAAGTGGAAAAGGCGGTTTTTGATGTATTAAACGATAACTGGCGTACCTCCGATATTTACTGCGGTACTGGCTGGCGTGTCGAAGGAGCGGTTATCGGCTCGGAAATTGCCAACAGAATAAAATAATTTTCCTAACCTCTTGACAGCTTAAATTTTCGGTCATATACTATGCATATAAAAATACAAGAGGTGATAAAAATGGTCTTTGAAAGAATTCAAGAAATTATTGCCGACAAATTGGGATTAGATCCCGACGAAATTACCGAAGAGACCTCGTTTGATGAATTAGAAGTGGATTCTCTGTATATGGTCGAAATTATGATGGCCATTGAAGAGGAGTTCTCGATAACTATTGACGAAAGCGACGGGCTTGTTTGCGTAGGTGATATTGTCCGTTACACCGAAGCTAAACTAAAATAAAAAAACGGTTGCCGCGTCTGCGGCAACCGTTTAAATTATTCTTTACTGCGTGCTTCCAGGCTTTTTATTATTTCTTCGGTTTGCTCAAGTAAATTAAACAGCTTTTGCTGCTCTTTAGTGGTTAAACGCTCTAAAATCTGATCCACATGGCCGGCTATTTTATTCATTTCATTTAATAAATAAAGCTGGCCCTGATCTGTCAGCGAGTAACAAATCTTGCGCTTATCGGTCGGGTTGTGCTCTTTTAAGATAAGATTTTCTTTATGCATACGGTTGATGGTGATGCATAAAGAAGAAGGTGAGGTCAGCATTTGCTCACTTAGTGTTTTTAGTGTGGTTTTGGGTTGTTCAGATAAGATATGCAACAAAGTAAGGCGCGAAAGGCTGGTGAAATTATTGCCGGAGGAGTAATGTCGCCGTAATATTTTATGAGCTATGGCACATAGTCTGTACATTGTTAACGATGTGCTGTTATGTTCGTTCACGATCTCACTCCTTCAGTAATTATTATACTATAAAACAATTATATATTATTTTATTAAAATTGCAAGATATTTTTTTGCAGGAAAATATAATTTAGATGGCGAATATTCTTTTTTTAACGACATATAAATATATTTTGAAGATAAATCGGAGGTTGTAAAATGTTTGTCAGCCAAAAAATGAAAACAAAAGTAATTACCACAACAAAGCAAATGTCACTTGAAGATGCCTCTCGCTTAATGACTCGTTACGGTGTGCGTCATTTGCCTGTTATGGAAGAAGATATCTGCGGTGTAAATCGCTTGGTCGGCATTATGACCTATTCTGATATTCTGCGCGCTCTTCCTTCACAGACCTCGACATTAGAATTTCATGAGGCCAAATATCTTTTTTCTTTGCTTAAGGTTGGCGAGATTATGCCCAAAAACCAAGAGATTATTACCATTCACCCGGAAGACGGCGTTGAAGAAGCCGCTTTATTGATGCGCTCTTATAAAATATCTTCCCTGCCCGTTGTCGATGCTCAGGGTGATTTGATTGGCATTATCACCGACAGCGATATTCTTGATGCTTTTGTTACTCTTTTAGGCGTTCGTACCGACGGCTGCCGTATTACCGTAAACTTTATTGACCGTCCCGGTGTTGTGGCCGATATTACCGACGCCGTCAATAAGCTGAATATTAACATTACCAGAATGGTTTTGTTAATGGCCGAAAAGCGTGATGAGACCTGTCAGATTATCATTCGTATTCAAAGCAACGATCCGACTGCTTTGGTTAAGGAAATTGGCCGCCGCGGTTACGAGGCCGAGGTTACCGATTTAACGATGATGCGTAAACGCTTATCCAAATAAGCGGTCTTTATTTGATGATTATGGTCTAAGACCTGCGTAAGCAGGTCTTATTTATAGGAGGCTTTTTATGAAATTATGGGGCGGCCGTTTTGCCAAATCTACCGACAGCGTGGTGGAGGACTTTCATTCCTCGATCAGCTTCGATGCGCGTTTGTATAAACAGGATATTACAGGCTCGCTGGCACACGC
Source organism: Clostridia bacterium (assembly GCA_028709615.1). Classification (GTDB taxonomy): domain Bacteria; phylum Bacillota; class Dehalobacteriia; order UBA4068; family UBA4068; genus JAQVWQ01. The sequence goes on from JAQVWQ010000143.1 coordinate 2,089, forward strand.
GCAAATGCTGGCTGACTGCGCAATTATTACCCAAGACGAGGCCGATCAAATCAAACGCGGTCTGCTTTTGGTCTTAGAGGATATTGAGAACGGGCGCTGCCGCTTTGAGGTAGAGGCCGAGGATATTCATATGAATATCGAAAAACTGCTGACAGAAAAAATCGGCGGTTTGGGCAAAAAGCTGCATACGGCGCGCAGCCGCAACGATCAGGTGGCTGTTGATACAAGGCTGTGGTTCAAAGCCGAGGTTGCCGAAATATTTGACCTGTTAAAAGCATTGGAACAAGAAATTATTGCTTTGGCTAAACAGCACGATAAAACCATTATGCCGGGTTATACTCACCTGCAGAGGGCACAGCCTATTTCCTTTGCCCATCATTTATTGGCTTACTTTAATATGTTTGCCCGCGATTTAGAGCG
>JAQVWQ010000051.1 GCA_028709615.1 Clostridia bacterium
GCAGTAATCATTGCCAGCATAGGGTCAAGGCACCAGCCGTTGCAGGGGTTGGCGCCGCCCATTTTTTTTGACAGAGCACAAAGCTTGCAAGCTGTTGCCGTTGCAATATAGCCGTCATTGGTCTTTTCTACGCTCCAGTTGGCGCAGCCGTAAATCTGCGAAAGGTTATTGAAGACCTCCTCAACAGAAGTTACGCCTAACTGCTGATTAAGTAAAGGAGCTGCTTGGGCCTGCCGCTCCTTTCTTTTTTCGACAATTTTCTCAAGCACCTGCATTTTTTCGTAGGTATTGACTGTTTCGGCGACCGCCGCCGCATAGGTGTACTGTAAAAGGGCAAGTCTTTTTTCGATTTCCATAGTGATATTCTCCTTTTATAAATTATTTATTTTTAATTTTATCGGCCAGAATAATGGAAAGCTCTTGGCGGATTTGTTCTTTGGGCAGGAAGCGGTTTTTTACAATAATACTCTCAATCAGATTTTCCAGCAGATGTATCAGTGTGCTGACAATGACCTCTGCGTTTTGCTGCGGTTTAAGATGCGGTTTTACCAACTGCGCATGACGGGAGGCAATATTTTTTTCCCAGCTGTCCAGATATTCGATCAGCTCGTCATCGCCGTCAAAGCCCAGATATACCTTTATGCCGAGGCGGTATATTTTTTTATCAAATTCATTGAGGTTGTTCAGCTCATAAACAAAATCGCTATAAAAATCTATTAAATTATCGCATTCAATTTGCTCTGCCTGCCTGCTTAAGATGTCGAAATAGTCTTTTTTGATTATTTCGTGAAACAGCTCCTTTTTGCTTTTGTAATAATAATAAATCATCGGCAGCGAGCAGCCGGCTTCGGAGGCTATGTTGCGGATTGTTGTGCCATAATAGCCGTTTTTGTCAAAATGATCGACAGCAATTTGTTTAATTTTTGCTTTAAAATTTTTATCCTCCATAAGTTTTCGTCCTTTATTAGTTTATCTAACGCTCGTTAGAATTATAACATACATTTTTTTAAAATGCAAGAAAGTTTACAAAATATTTTTATAGACTATTATGCCTGAGCCAATACAAAACCCGCAAGAGCTTTTACTCTTGCGGGAATTCTTTTTTTACTTTATTTTTTCAAGCTTGTGGCCGTTGATTTGCAGATTGCCGATATCCTCAAGATTAAGAACGGGAATAGTGCCAAAAACCGTGTAAGTGGCCGCCTCATCATCGTAGTTGGTAGATAAATAGCCAGCAGAGCCGTCTAAGGGCAATTTGTTTTGATTATTATCGTTGTCTGTGAGGGTTATGCTCTGAGCTTCAACTGCGGCGCTGACAGCTTCCTCACCGTTTTTTTGTAAGTCGAGGCTAACGGTAAAGACAGCTTCAAGGGTGGTTGCGCAGAGGCTGAGCTGCTGAAGGGTACAGCCGTTGTGCTCTGTTGCCGTTGAGCAGTCAAATTTTAGCGGTGCGCTGATTACGGAGCTTAAATCAACGGCGACGGCATAATTTTTAATTAGTTGCACATTAAAAGGCTGATGAGACTCAAAAATATCTTTAGGCAGCTCAGAGGGCAGATAAAGATAAGCCTCACTGCCAATGGCCTCTTGTCGCAAAACAAACATCTTTTCATCGGCAGTACCGCTTGAGCTACCGCAGCTGCCGCTGCCGTTACTTAAATTGTTGATTACATGAAGATTGGGCAATTCTCTAAAATCAGCAAAGGTCTTTTTGGCCTGCTCGCTTAAGGGGTTGATAGCGACCAGTAAGTATTTAAAGTTATAGTCGGCGACAATCGCCTTGATGGTCAGGCGGTAATTCGGACCGTCGTAAGAGCTGTTGGGGAATGTGGCTAAGCGGAAAATTTCGTCATTATCCTCTGGCCAGGCGAAGCCCATTTGCGATAAATAGGCTTTTTGTGCGGAGATCATATTATCCGATGGGATATCAGCTTCTGTCGTACAGCCGGCTAAACAAACAACGATCAGCAAGGCGGCTATCACTAACAGTTTTTTCATTTTTTATGTAACCTTTCTTTTATCCGTTAAACATCAATGTAGCCGGTATCCTTGGGTATGACAATGGCCGCGATCAGGTAGATGATCAAAGCGGGGATAATTGCCGTAAAGATAGCAATGGCGGTGACGATCAAGCGGACAATGGTCGGATCCCAGTCTATTGCTTCGGCGATACCGGCGCAAACGCCGGCCATCATAGCATCATCCTTGGAGCGGTAGAGTTTTTTCATTTTTTATTAAACCTCCTTTAATTCGTTAAGGCTTTGGCGGGGAAGACAAATATATTCAATAATTTTTGTATCAAACAGGTTGTGAATGTGGTTGGGAGTTAAAATCAAGGCCGTATCAACGCCTGCTGCCGTACCGCCAAGGCAAATTACCGGTTCGGCAGGGGCAGCAAAGCCGCAGTCACAGCCCATAGCGCCGACTTCGATGGCTACTTTAACGCCCTGTCCGAAAATTCGCAGGGTTTCGGCAATAATTTCTGATGGGTAAACACCGCCGAACTTAAAGCGGATAGCCCTGTCGGCTCCCGCCAGCCCGTGAGTGGTGGTCAGAATTTTTATACCGCCGTCAATTAGGCATTGGCGCATCTCTTCTGTTAATGGGGCGCTGCCGGGGGAGGAATAACCGTATTGGTGGGTAACGCAGAGGATATTTAAACCGCTGCCGATCAGCTTAGCCGCCACTTTGCCGTCTTTGGAGGCAATAATAACTTTATTGACACCTGTGCGCGCGGCGGCTTCTTTGACTAATTCTATGGTTTTATCGGTGTTGGCCGGCCCTGGTTGATCAAAGTAAAACATCTTTATCACCTATCCTTGTTTTTTACCCCAGCTGTCTTTTAAAGATACGATGCGGTTAAAGATCAATTTGTTCGCTTTGCTGTCTGTATCTGTCACAAAATAGCCGTGGCGTAGAAACTGACAGCTGCTTTGACCTGTGCATAAAGCGCAGGAGGCTTCAACTAAAGAGTCGGTTAAGACTTTTAGGGAGTCGGGGTTAAGATAATCTGTAAAATCCTTGCCCTCTTCCTGCTCGTCGGGATTTTCTTTGGTAAAAAGGCGGTCGTAAAGGCGCACTTCGGCAGGCAGGGCGGAGTTGGCCTCTACCCAGTGGATCGTGCCCTTGATTTTACGGTTGGCGCCTTCCATACCGCTGCGGCTTGACATATCGCAGCTGCATAATAGCTCGCTGACCTCGCCGTCGGCGTTTTTGATAACTTCTTCGCATTTAATAATATAAGCGTGTTTAAGGCGAACCTCGCCGCCGACGGTCAGGCGGTGGAAGCCTTTGACCGGCTCTTCCATAAAGTCTGTGCGTTCGATATATATTTCGCGGCTAAAGGGCAGCTTACGGCTGCCGTCCTCGGGCTGTTCGGGGTTATTCTCCGCATTGAGCATTTCTGTTTGCCCTGCGGGATAATTGATCAAGGTAACCTTAAGCGGATCCAGTACGGCCATTTTGCGCGGGGCGATTTTGTTTAAGTCTTCGCGGATGCAGTATTCGAGCATTTCAATTTCGACCGTACTGTTGGCTTTGGCTACGCCGATTTTTTCGCAAAAATTGCGAATGGCCGGCGCAGTATAGCCGCGGCGGCGCATACCGGCTAAGGTGGGCATACGAGGATCATCCCAGCCCGCGACAAAGCCTTCTTCAACTAAGCGGCGCAGCTTACGCTTGGACATTACCGTATAGGTGATATTTAAGCGGGCAAACTCAATTTGCCTGCTTTTGCAGGGAACATCAAGATTATTTAAGACCCATTCGTAAAGCGGGCGGTGGTTTTCAAATTCCAGCGTGCAGATAGAATGGGTAATGCCTTCTATGGCATCGGAAAGAGGGTGGGCGTAATCGTACATCGGGTAGATGCACCATTTATTGCCCGTACGCGGATGCTCGTTGCGTTGAATACGGTATAAAACCGGGTCGCGCATATTAAAATTGGAGGAAGCCATATCAATACGGGCGCGCAGCACCTTTTCGCCGTCGGCAAATTTGCCGTCACGCATCTCGGCAAAAAGCCGCAGATTTTCTTCTACCGTGCGTGAGGCGTAAGGTGAAAGCTGGCCTGCTTCGGTCGGAGTGCCGCGCATTTGCCGCATTTGCTCTTGCGTTAAGTCGCAAACATAGGCCAGACCTTTTTTTATCAGCTGGCAGGCATATTCGTAGAGCTGCTCAAAATAATCGGAGGCAAAAAAGAGGCGATCGTCCCAATCGAAGCCCAGCCAGCGAACATTATCCTGAATGGCTAAAATAAATTCTTCTTCCTCTTTAGCGGGGTTTGTATCGTCAAACCGCAGGTTGCATAAGCCCCCGTACTCTTTGGCCGTACCAAAATTAAGGCAGATGCTTTTGGCGTGGCCGATGTGCAAATAGCCGTTAGGCTCGGGCGGAAAACGCGTATGCACCTTGTGGTTGTTTTTACCCTGTTTTAAGTCCTCGTTAATGGCCTCGTTAATAAAATGGCCTTTAGGCAGATTATTTAAATCGATCATGAAAAAACCTCCTGTTATCTATCTGGAAACGCTGTTAAACGGCGTTTGCAATCAGGTAAACGGCAACGGCAACCAAGCCGATGATACCGTAGGGGATAATGCTCATTTTTAACTGCCGCGTAAAGGGTGAATTAAAATACTGACAGGAAATCGCCACGCACAGATGCATGGGAGAAATCATATTGCCGATATGGGAAAAAACGCAGAGCATGGCAATTAGCGGCAGGCCGCCTGCGGGCATTGAGGTTAAGGCCAGCGGCAGGCACATAGCTATGGTTGGCAGCATCATGCCCGTTATGGCGCCGACCAGTAAAAACATCAAGGCAAAAACGGCAAATTGGGGAACGGGCAGCTTTGTCAACAGCTCGGGCAGGGTTTCGACCGCGCCGCTGGCGTTTAGAACATCTTTAAAGAGCATGACGGAAACAGTCATTAAGACGATTTTCCAGTTTAAAGCAGCTTTGGCTAAAGTCCACATTTTTTTAAAGGGGATTTTATTATAAATCCAAGCTGCCGCAAAACAGCCGCCCGCCGCCCAATGTATAGGTACGGAAAAAGCCAAAATCAAAAAAATCAAAAGTAAAAGCGGCCAGGTTCCGCTGATAAACTCCTTAAAGTAAACGAGGCGCGAGGAGTGATTTTCTTCAAGCCCGATTTGTTTGGGTACTTTTTTTAAGAGCAGGTGGCCGATAACTATATGCAGCAGCGTAAAGGGAAAAAGCGCCAGCATAAAGACGGCTATGGGCGTTTGGCTTAAAGAGCAGGCCAAAAGCACGGCCGGATAAGTGGGAAAAAATATTTCGATAATATGGCGGTAATAGTTGTTGATAAAGGCTGTGTCGTGGTTGGAAAGATGTTCGCCTGCCGCCCGTTTGACTAAGGGAGCGGAAAAAAGCGCGCCGCCGGCCGAGGGTAAAAGGCCGATTAAAGCCGGAGGTACGGCAATATTGACACGGCGGTTGCGGAAAAGGCCGCCCAGCGAGGAGAGCATTTTATCCAAAGAGCCGCAATCGCTCATAACGGCCTCTAAAAGCATGACAAAAATAATAACGAAAACAAAGGAGATTGTATTGTAATCGGTTAAAGAAAGCAGGGCTGTTTTCGCAAAATCGACGGGAGCCATTTGGTAAAAAACACCTAAGAGCAGGCTGCCAAACAGCATAACGGGGCCGATAGGCTTGCGTTTGAGCAGTAGGGCGATAATTATGATAAAGATAATCAACAGCTTGAGCATTGCCACAAAAATACAACTCCTTAATTATACTATAATACCGTATTTTTGTATAAAATACAAGTATTGCAATAACAAATACAAAATAAATATAATATATAAAGGATATTTTTTTACAAAAGAGAATTTATTTAGATTAAGGATAAACAAATACATAAAAGGAGCCTGGATATAATGAAAATTATCAATGCACAAACAGTACAAGAAATAGTTAATATTAAAGATATAATCAGCGCAATGAAAGAAGCGTTCAGAATGCAAAAACAGGGTGGCTATGATATGCCTCCGAGGGTTGCTTTAGATTACCGAGAAAACAACACCTTACTGTTAATGCCCTGCTTCAAAAACGATTATTTTGCCACTAAGCTGATAACGATTTTTCCCGATAATGCCAGCCACGGCGAGGCTGTTACATTGGCCGCTATTGTTTTAAATGACGGCGCAACGGGCAAGCCCCTGGCCTTTATGGACGGCAGTATCGTTACCGCTTTGCGTACCGGCTCGGTGGGCGCCTGCGGAGCTGCCGCTTTATCAGCTGGCGAGGCCGACTCCGTCGGTTTGGTCGGTTGCGGGCGGCAGGGCTTATTTCAAATTTTGGCTTTAAGTGAGCTGCGCCCTTTAAAGACCGTGCGCTTTTTTGACCAAAGCGAGCAGGCGATGGAAAAATTTGCCGAAAAACTGTCTGCCCTTAAGCCCGGTTTGCAGCTTGTAGCCTGCCAAAGCAGCGCCGATGTGCTTGAAAATACGCAAATAGTAATATGCACTACCACCTCTCAAAAACCTGTTTTACCCGATGAGCCCCAATTGTTAAAGGATAAAACCTTCATCGGTATCGGCGCCTTTAAGCCCGATATGCGTGAGCTGCCCGACAGCGTTTTTGCTTTGGCTACCGAGGTTTTTGTCGATACGGAGCACGCCGTTGCCGAAAGCGGCGAGCTGGCTGACCCTCTGCAAAGAGGCTTGTTGAAAAAAGAAAACATCCGCCTGCTTGCGGAAATCATTGATAACCCGCCGCTGCCTCCCGAAAAAGGCGGAATAAGAGTCTTTAAATCTGTCGGTATTTCTCTTTTTGACCTGCAGGCCGCCGAGCTGATTTATAAGCAGGCCTTAGCTGTCGGCGGCGGTTTGGATATTGAATTATAAAAGGAGGGAAAAATATGGAAAAATACAGTAAAGAACAGATCATGAAAATGGCCGAGGAGGCAGGTGTGCGTTTTATCCGTCTGCAGTTTTCAGATATTTTCGGAGTTTTAAAGAATGTGGCAATTTCCAGCAATCAACTGGAAAAAGCCCTGGATAATGAGCTGATGTTTGATGGCTCTTCCATTGACGGTTTTGTGCGTATCGAAGAAAGCGATATGTATCTGCGCCCCGATTATAACAGCTGGAAAATTTTACCCTGGGAAGACGACGGCGTGACCTCGGCCCGCCTGATTTGCGATATATACAACACAGACGGAACTCCCTTTGAGGGCGATCCACGCTATGTATTGCGTAAAACACTTAAAGAGGCCGAGGCTATGGGCTTTACAATGAATGTCGGGCCCGAGGCGGAGTTCTTTCTTTTTCATACGGACGAGGAAGGGCATCCGACCTTAAAAACCCAAGACAGAGCAGGATACTTTGATTTGACTCCCGCCGATTTGGGCGAAAACGCCCGCCGCGATATGGTTTTGCGCTTAGAGGATTTGGGCTTTGAAATTGAAGCCTCCCATCATGAATGTGCCCCCGGCCAGCACGAAATTGATTTTAAATATGCTGACGCTCTGACGACAGCCGACAATGTTCAGACCTTTAAATATGTCGTGCGTATTGTCGCTCAGCTGCACGGTCTGCATGCGACCTTTATGCCCAAGCCGCTTTTTGGTGTGGCCGGCTCGGGAATGCATGTCAACCAATCTTTGTCCTCGGGTCAAGAAAATGCCTTTTATGATCCCGCAAAGCCCGACAAACTGTCGGATATTTGCCGTTATTATTTGGGCGGTTTGTTAAAGCACGCCCGTGCCGTTACGGCCATTACCAATCCGACGGTTAATTCCTATAAACGCCTGGTATCGGGCTACGAGGCCCCTGTTTATGTGGCCTGGGCCAGCCGTAACCGTTCGCCCTTGGTGCGCGTACCCGGCAAAAAAGGCCTTTCTACCCGTTTAGAATTGCGTTCGCCTGACCCCTCCTGCAACCCTTATTTAGCCTTTGCGGTGATGCTGAGTGCGGGTTTGGACGGTATAAAAAACAAGATTGAGCCGCCCAAGGCGGTTGAGGCTAATATTTTTAATATGACGGAGGCTGAGCTGGCGGCTAACAATATCGATCTTTTACCCGGCAGCCTGCATCAGGCCTTAAAGGCTTTAGCCGCCGATGAGGTAATCAAAAAAACGATCGGCCCGCATGTTTATGACCGTTTTTGCGCCGCCAAACAGCATGAATGGGAAGAATATCGGATTTGTGTCAGTGATTGGGAGATTGAAAATTATTTAACCAAATTTTAATGGAGGCAATATTATGCGTTTTAGAAAGATGCACGGCTTGGGAAATGATTTTGTGATGGTCAACGGCGAGGCCGAAAAGCTGCCCGCCGAGATCAATTCTTTGGCTGAGGCCGTTTGTGACCGCCATTTGGGTGTCGGCGCCGACGGCCTGATCATTATTGATAAAAATGCCGCCGCCGGCTGTGATTTGCGCTTTCGTATTTATAATTCGGACGGCTCGGAGGCCGAAATGTGCGGCAACGGTATTCGCTGTGCCGCTGTTTTTGCCCGCGAGCAGGGCTTAACCGAAAAAACAAAAATTGTTTTTGATACTAAAGCAGGTAAGGTTATACCGCAAATAACAGGCGAAGCGGTGCGCGTTAATATGGGGCCGCCGCATCTGGCTCCCGCCGAAATCCCCGCTTTGTTTGACGGCCAGCAGGTTGTCAGCCGTCCCTTGACGGTAGGCGGTATGCGCTTTGACTGTACGCTGGTTTCCATGGGCAATCCCCACTGCGTGATTTTTGTCGATGATGTTGATAATTTTCCCGTTGGCGAGATCGGGCCGCGTGTGGAAAAGCACAGTTTGTTCCCTGCCAAAATCAATGCCCATTTTGTCCAAAAAGTCGCTCAGGACCGCTTGCGCCTGCGTGTTTGGGAGCGCGGCTGCGGCCAAACTTTGGCTTGCGGCACAGGCGCCTGCGCCACTGCCGTGGCGGCGGCCTTAAACGGTATTACCGGCCGCAAGGTGCAAATCGAGCTGGTTTGCGGCTCGCTGTTTATTGAATGGAACGCCGACGATAACTGCGTTTATATGACCGGACCGGCAACATCAGTTTTTGACGGAGAGCTTATTTAATTAATATAATACATTTAGGAGGATATTTTATGAAAGCACCTGCTCAAAGAATGGCTACTATTCCCCCCTATCTTTTTGCCCGTATCGAGCAAAAAATAGCCGAGGCTAAGGAGGCGGGCATTGATATTATCAGCTTGGGAATCGGTGATCCCGATCGCCCGACCCCGGATTTTATTATTGAGGAAATGATCAAGGAGCTGCATAACAAGGATAATCATCAGTATCCGTCTTCGGTGGGTATGCTTTCTTTTCGTAATGCGGTGGCTGATTGGTATAAAGAGCGCTATAATGTGCAAATTAACGGTAAAAGCGATGTCTGCGCTTTAATCGGCTCTAAGGAAGGTATCGCCAATATTCATTATTGCTATGTTGACCCGGGCGATATTGTGCTTGTACCCGACCCCGCTTACCCTGTTTACGCTACAGCTACGATGCTGGCGGGAGGCACTCCTTATTATCTGCCCTTAAAGGCCGAAAACGGTTTCCTGCCCGTTTTTGAGGATATTCCCGAGGATATTTGCCGCCGCGCCAAAATAATCTGGCTTAATTATCCCAACAATCCTACGGGGGCTGTTTGTGATTTGGAGTTTATGCAAAAGGCAGTGGCCTTTGCTAAAAAATATGAGCTTTTGCTTTGTCACGACGCCGCTTATTCGGAAATGACCTATGACGGCTATATTCCTCCGAGTATTTTGCAGGTAGAAGGCGCGCAGGAGGTTGCAGTTGAGTTTAATTCCTGCTCAAAACCGTTTAATATGACGGGCTGGCGTATTGCCTTTGCAGCCGGCAACGCTGAGGCGGTCGCTACCTTGGCGCGTTATAAATCCAATGTGGACAGCGGCGCTTTTCAGGCTGTACAATACGCGGCTATGGCCGGCCTTCAGCAGTTCCGGCCAACGGTTAAGGCTATGCAAAAGGTTTATGAGGGTCGCCGCAATATTTTAGTGGGCGGCTTGAATGAAATGGGCTGGAATTTGTCAATGCCCAAAGCTACTTTTTATATTTGGGCGCCCGTACCTAAGGGCTATACCTCTGCCTCCTTTGCCGAAAAGGTGCTTGAGGAGGCGGGCGTGATCATTACCCCCGGTAACGGCTATGGTGT
>JAQVWQ010000052.1:0-8113 GCA_028709615.1 Clostridia bacterium
AATTGTTTTCAAGAGTGACTCTTGCTTTTTAGAGGGTCGCTCTTTTTTATAACTAAAATATTATAACCCCCGGCCTTCCGCATAGTGCGGCGGGCCGGGGGTTTATAAAAATCAGGTTGTCTTAAGAAAAAACATAACAAATTAGTGATATAAAAAGTATATTTATAATTTTAGAAACATATTTTTAATTTAAAAAAATTAAAGAGGTGTAAATATGCATAAATACAGATGTGCTTCATGCGGCTATATTTATGGAAATTCGCATGGTAATTCGCAGGAAAATATTTTGCAGGAAGCAGCTTTTGAGGATTTGTCCGATAGCTGGGTTTGCCCGATATGCTCTGCCGGTAAAGATAATTTTGTCAAGATGCAAGTAATTGAAATCACAAGTTATGAAAATATCGGCACGGATATTGCAGATAATGAACAACCTGATAATATACAACAAAGGAAAAATATTCTAGAAGAAATTAAAAATACAAATCAGCAAATAAATAATTCCAAGCATAATGTGTATAAAAAAACAAAATATTGGAATCAGCAAGATTCAGCAGATAACCTGCAAACAGAGGCTCTGGTCAGGCAAATTATTGAGCATCTAATAAAAATTGAGGCAAAGCTGGATAGTATAGAAAATAAGTTATAAAAAAAGGTTGCCCTTATGAATAACTCATAAGGGGCAACCTTTGAGGGAGACATCAAATAGCAGTTAAATACCGCCGCACGGACCGCTACCGTTACAGGGACCGATTTGGTGACCCTGATTAAAGGTCTGGCAGACCGTAGTGTTCTCGATCTCAATACCGACATACGGCTTGATGGCAGTTACCAAGAGATTTTCTCGTTTCCATAATTTATCTATCACCTTATAGGCGATCTCTAATACACAGTCATTTCCATCTGCGATAATCTGGTAATCCTCAATGATGATGACCTTACAGGAGCCATCAATAACAGTTAATCTTTCTCTGAACTGTTCTTTACCTGTATAGCTTTTCGCATAGAACTCGCCACTTGGGAATCTGGCAAATTCAAACCACATGCAATCGAAGGTATCCTTAGGGGTCAAAACAGCCAGCGTGCCAGAACCATAACGCAACACCACTTCAAACTCCACTTCATTTTTAATGCGGTCACAGTAGGTTTCCGGGCTGATGTTTTCTTCTGCGCAGCTAATCCTGATATTCTGAACTTCAGGTGCGTCATCGGGTAAAAAGCCGCCGCGACAACCCGGTCTGCCATTGGGGGTGCAGGGAACGCAAACACGGAGCAGTCTGTTTTTTACACATATATCCCTTACATCTTGAACACAGATATCGTGGCATTCGCAAGCAGCAGATTCAGCCTGGTATCCAAAGGCTGCTCTCTTTTCAGTGTTTGTAAAGATATTGCAACACTCCGCACAGTTGGGGTTTGCTCCAGTATTGCAGTTTATACGGGTTAATTGGTTAGGTACAACATTTTGCTTGGCCATTTCTTCATTCATTTCAAGCAGTCACCTTGCCTTTCAAATTTATTTATATACCGTAAATTACTGTCGGTGAAGATTGTTTTTATCTTCATTAAAGTATATGAGAAAAGCTCTTATACTGTTCCGCAGGTTTGACAAAGCTTGTATTTTTTTGTGGATATGACTGTTAATACTGTGCTGTAATAAAATCCAGAATTCAGTCAAGAAATATGCAAAAAAAAATAACCGCCCTTTAGGCGGCGGGATTTTTATATTTTTGGTATATTTTCATTTAGTAAAAAAATTTCTTTTTAGTATTTTTAGTGTATAAACGCAGGCGTATGAAAGTACGGATAAGATAATTATAGTGGCACCGGAGGCAATATTGGCTTCATAGGAAATCCATAAGCCCGTTAAACAAAAAAACACTCCAAGCATACCGGCTAAAATCATCCTGTTTTTTAATTTTTTAACTAATAAAGCTGCGGTCGCGGCAGGAGCGGTCAATAATGCCAGTAATAATATTATTCCTGCTAAACGAATCAGTACAATGACGGTTAAGGCAACAAGTATTAACAAAAGGTATTCAAGTAAGGCCGTTTTAATACCGATAATAGTTGCAAATTGATCGTCAAAAAGATAGGCCTTCCAGTAATTGAAAAATATAACAATAATAAAAACCACAACGCAGCTCATCAACAGCATTAGGTTTAATTCTGCTTTGGTAACCGAAAGGATGTTGCCGAACAAAAATGAATTCATGTCGGGAGGATAGCCCGGCATAAAGCCAATAAAAGCGATACCTAAGGCCATACCAAAGGACCAAAACAAAGCGATAATAATATCTGTGTGGACGCTGCCTTGGCGGCGAACAAAGCCGATTCCCAAGGCTGCGGTCACAGCGAATAAAACCGCGCCCAGCATCGGTTCAAAGCCGCATAAATAGCCCAAGCCTACACCGCCGTAAGCCGTGTGGGCAATTCCCCCGCTCATCATCACTATTTTCTTTTCAACTATAATGACGCCGATAATACCGCAGACAATGCTGGCCAAAAGGCTTGCGGCAACGGCATTTTGTAAGAATTGATATTCCAGCAAAGCCTCAAGCATTTTTATGCCCCCCGTCATGTTTTCTTAATACTCGGTGGGGTACGCCGTGGGCAATCAGGTCAACGGGACAGCCGTACATCTGATTGACGATAGGCTCAGTCAATTCAGGCTTGCCATGGTAAACAAGCTGTTGATTTAGGCAAGCTAAGCTGCCTACTGCGGAGGCAACAACCATTAAGTCATGTGTGACCAATAAAATAGTTTTACCAGCTTGATTTAATTCATTGAGCAGCTCGTATATTCGCTCACTGGAAGCAGGGTCAACACTGGCGGTCGGTTCGTCAAGAAGCAAAATCTTCGGTTGCAGGCAAAGCGCGCGGGCCAGTAAAAGGCGCTGAAACTCACCGCCGGAAAGCTCTGATATTTGCCTTTGAGCTAAGTTTTCAATTCCTACCTTTTCTAAACACTCCAGAGCATAGTTTTTATCTTTTTTAGAATATTTAAAAAGGGGATGCAGACCGCATTTAAGCCGCGCGGTTATTACCGCTTCAGCTACAGATATGGGAAACCCCCTGTCAACAGCAGTAGATTGCGGAACATAGCCGATTAAAGAGCGGTTTTTGGGTATGGCTTGTTCATAAATATAAACTTCTCCCGAGGCAATAGGTACAAGGCCTAAAATGGCTTTTAAAAGGGTCGATTTACCGCCGCCGTTTGGTCCGATTATGCCCAAAAATTCGCCTTCGGCCACTTCAAGTGATACGCCGGCTAAAGCCGGCGTATGGTTATAATTTACATATAGGTTTTTAATTAAAATAGCTGTTGTCATTATTTTATAGCTTCCCTAATGGCATTTGCCATAACTTTGAGGTTTTCTAAATAGTTGTATGCCAAGGGTGCAAGCTGTACTGCCTTGCCGCCTATTTCCTCTGCAAAGGCAGCAGATTGGCTGCTGTCGATTTCCGCTTGATAAAATATAATTTTTATTCCTTCCGCTTTGGCAAAATCGATCATCTCTCGCAGGTGGGCGGCTGTGGCCTCTTTACCGTTTTCTTCCAAGGCATACATAATAATACCATAATCTTCTGCTAAATAGCCAAAAGCCGGATGAAAAACGATAAACTTTTTATTTTCGGTTGCGGCTAAGGATTCGGTAATTTCCAAATCCAGTGCTTTAAGTTGAGCTGTATAAACATCAGCGTTTTTTTGATAAATCGCTTGGTTGGCCGGGTCTAAAAGGCTCATTTCTCTGGCAATTATCTTTACCATAAGCATCGCCCTTTTGGGTGAGAGCCAAATGTGTGGGTCGCGTATTTTTCCCAGCATAAGGTCGGGATAAACCGCTGACACTTCTTTTGCCAGCTCAACCAGCTTGGTATTTGTATTTAAATTGGGTAAAATATTTGTTTCTTCCGTTGGTACGCCAATAGAAAAATAAATATCTGCCTTGTTGAATTTTTCTTGCTCTTGTGGAGTAGGTTCGTAGTTGGCAGGCGAGCTGCCCGGAGGGATCAGGGTAATGACCTCAGCCAAATCACCGCAAACAGCCTCAGCAAAGGCCTGTTCGGGAATAATAGAAACCGCAATAACGGGCTTTTCGTTAGAGATGGGCGCTTTATGTGCACATCCGCTTAAGGTTGTAATTGTTAAGATAATGGCCGTCAGAAAAATAAACAGTTTTTTCATTTATTAAATTTTCCTTTTCGCAATCAACAAATTGCAACTATGTTGCAAATTTATTATAAAGGTATGATTTTTTTTTGTCAAGGAAAACAGCATTAAGTATCATTTTTGCCGTGCTGATATTTTTGACATTTTCCGAGCGCTATGCAACTGTCGAATTTTTTAAATTGCAAATGCAAAGCCGTCAGCGTTTTATCTTGGTTAGCAATTAAATAATGCAAAACAGCCTTTTAAATGGTCTATTATAGCCGGCATTAAGCATTAATAATACCTTCTTAAAAAAATATTACCATATTATATTATAAATAATTTATAGTTTTTTATTAAACAAAAAACAATAAAAAGCTTTCTAATAAATAATAAAGAAATTATTATTAAAAAAACATAATTTAAGATAAAAAATAAATAAAATGTGATAATTTGATTTAACTTTAACGGAAGTTTTTATGTATAAAGATCTTTTTGTTAGCATATAAAATAACGCATAGATAGTAGGGTTTGAATATTAATTTAATAGTTATTTACCTTTTATTCCGCCCCTGTTTTGCAAAAGCGTGGGCGGCATTTTAACAATATATCATTATAAAAGACTTGCATTGACAAAGAACCTGTGTTATAATTACTTCGTTAATCTTTGGGTAGGTCCGCTAACGATAATAGTCGTGAATGAACTGCCGTCGAAAAAAAGGAGGAAGTATAACTAATGAATGTTATTGATTTAATCGAGCAGGAACAAATTCGCGATGATATACCTGCATTTCGCCCCGGTGATACCGTTCAGGTGCATGTTAAGGTCGTTGAAGGTTCCAGAGAAAGAATTCAGGTTTTTGAGGGTGTTGTTATAAAAAGAAAAGGCGGCGGCTTAAACGAAACCTTTACCGTTCGCAGAGTTGCTTACGGAGTTGGTGTCGAAAGAGTTTTTCCGGTTCATTCCCCCAGAATTGATAAAATTATTGTCAAACGCCAAGGCAAAGTTCGTCGCTCTAAATTATACTACCTGCGCAATTTGACCGGTAAAGCTGCAAGAATTAAGGAAATCCGTCGATAATTAAAAAAAGTATCCCTTCCGATGTCTCCTGTTCGGGAGGGATATTTACAGTTTTTTCGCGCAGTCAATCTTTTTAACGGAGGACAAAACTATGATTTCCACAAATGATTTTAAAACGGGCGTATCAATCCAATTAGACGGCGATGCCTATACCGTTGTCGATTTTCAACATGTTAAGCCCGGCAAGGGTTCGGCTTTTGTACGCAGTAAATTAAAAAATGTCCGTACAGGCGGTATTATTGAGCGTACCTTTAACGCGGGCGAAAAATTACCCAAAGCTCATTTAGACAGACGCGAAATGCAGTACCTATATCACGATGGGGATGCCTTTGTGGTAATGGATAACGAAAATTTTGAGCAAATGACTTTGACCGATGAGCAGATGGGCGATGGTAAAATTTACCTTAAAGAAAATATGAATCTTTCTGTTTTGTTTTTTCAAGGCCAGGTTATCGGCGTTGATATGCCTAATAATGTTGAACTGGAAGTCATTGATACCGAACCCGGCATCAAGGGTGACACGGCTTCCGGCGGCAACAAACCCGCCACTTTAGAAACAGGTGCGGTTGTGCGCGTACCTTTCTTTATCAATGTTGGTGATGTTTTGCGTATTAACACCAAAACTGGAGAATATATCGAAAGAGCCTAACGAATAAATCTCTAATAAGAAAAGGAGGCATTACGATGAAAGAATTAAATCAAAAAATTGCCTATTTACAAGGATTGGCTGCCGGTATGGAATTGGCTGACAGCAAAGAAGGAAAACTGATATCCGAAATCCTCTTGGTTATGGAAGATATGGTTGACCATATTGAGGTTTTATCTGAAGCTCAAAGCGATTTGGAAGACTATGTCGAAAGCATTGATTCCGACCTTTCAGATCTAGAAGATGATGTTTACGACGAATACGATGATGACGATGATGATTTTGACGATGAGGATACCGTTGAAGTCACTTGCCCCAACTGTGGCGAAGAAGTTTGTTTTGATGCCGATATTCTTTATTCCGATGATTTAATTGAAGTTACCTGTCCCGAATGCGGCGAGGTTGTTTTTATTAACGGTGACGATGACGAAGAGGTTGAAATCGAAGCCGAAGACGATGAAATTGATATTACCTCCGAAGCAGATAAAAAGACAACAAAATCCAAAAAATAATCAGTTACGGAAATCTTCAACAATAATCTGAAATAATGTGAATATTTCAAAAAACATGTTTTATGGGCTTGAATTGCTTTTCTTGTATGCAGTATTGATAAAGTACCTGTTTGGCTGATTTGACCTGCATATATTATATATTTTGTCAAAATAATATATATATTTTTGTCGAAAGCAGCAGGGTATTGTTTACAAGTGTTGAATACAAGAAAAGGAATTTTGAAGTCGTGCGCTTAAACAGTCTTTATTAGTGCGCGCAATAAATTTTAATAATTTTTGAAGGGGTGTTGAAAAGAATGAATGTTCAGTTAATCATCGTTATCTGCTATTTTGCGCTGACAATTTTTATCGGCGTCAGAGCGATGAAAAAAACCCAATCTGCTGACAGCTTCCACGGTTCGCAACTAGGCCTTGTTGCTATCGTTGCTGCCAGTACAGGTGAATGGTTGGGCGGTTCCTCAACCACCGGCGTTTCCGAATACGGTTTTAACTTCGGTATTTCCGGTTGGTGGTACACCATTGCCAACGGCCTTGGTGTTTGCGTTTTGGCTATCTTTTTTGCTAAGCTTTATCGCAGCTTAGACACAGTTACAGTTCCCGGTATTATTGAACACTTTATTGGCTTAGATGCCCGTGTTGTTTCTTCCGTTCTTTTGACCTTGGCTGTCGGTGCTGTCGGTATCTCCCAAATGGTTGCCGCCGGTACCATCGGTGTCGGTTTGCTGGGCATTCCGTTTACCATCAGCGTTGCTATCATGGGTGTTGGTTTTATTGTTTATACATTGGCAGGTGGTATGAATGCGGTTACTCATACCAATACCATGCACTTAATTGCCATGTACGGCGGCGTTGTGCTTGCCTTTATCGTTATCGGTCCCAAGGTTGGCTGGTTCGGTGGCTTGTCGGCTACTTTGCCTGAAAGCTATTTCAGTCCCATCGGTATGGGTATTCCCAAGGTTTCTTCCTGGATCGTTGCTTCCATTCTCGGCGGCTGTGTTGCTCAGGCCGGTATTCAGCCGGTTTTGGCTGCGTCTGATATACATACAGCCCGTAAAGCAGCTTTTGTAACAGCTGCTGTTGTTGCTCCCTTCGGTTTCTTTACTGTCTTTATGGGCATGGCTGCCAAAGCCTTGGCTTTGGGCGGCGGCGTTGACGGCTTCGGTGCCGGCACCGCTATCATTGGTTTGGAAGACGGCAAAATGGCTTTACCGACCTTGTTAATGCTGGTTAATCCTGTTGTCGGCGGTATCGTTATTTCCTCAATTTTTGCCGCAATCTTATCTACCGTTTCGCCCATCATTTTGGCTTGCGGCACCATGATTACCAAAGACTTGTATCAGAGAAAATTCCATCCGGATGCTCCTGATGCCAAGATTTTAAGAATGTCCCGTGTTACTACCGGTATCGTTGGTGTTATTTGCACCGTCGGCGCCATGGCTCTGTATGACAGTTCGGCTGTCTTAGACCTTGTTTATTCCGCTTACAGCTTACGCGGCGCTATCTTTGTCACCCTGCTTTATGCTATTTACTACAAGGGCGGCAAGATGGTTTCCAACAAAGCAGCTTGCATTGCCATGATTCTTACCGGTATCACTTCGGTCAGCTGGGTTGTTGTTAAGATGACAACCGGTCAGTACCCGATCAGCAAATACTTCACCGATACTTATGCCGGCGTTTTAGCCGCTACGATCTTCACCTTTATCTTTATACTTGTTTTCCCCAAG
>JAQVWQ010000052.1:8213-10121 GCA_028709615.1 Clostridia bacterium
GGTCAGCTGGGTTGTTGTTAAGATGACAACCGGTCAGTACCCGATCAGCAAATACTTCACCGATACTTATGCCGGCGTTTTAGCCGCTACGATCTTCACCTTTATCTTTATACTTGTTTTCCCCAAGAAAAAAGATGGAGAAATGATTAAATAATTATTGATAAATAGTTATTTAGCAGATAAAAGCGTACCGCTATACTATTAGCGGTACGCTTTTTATATATTAAACACGGTATTTTAATTTTAGTAAGTTAGCAGACAAACTTTAATCATATATTTAAGGCTACACTAATATAAATTAGTGTAGTTTTTATTTTTAAGGAGCTAAATTATGCTTGCGGTACAAAAACCTGATTTAAAACAAATTCTACCTTACCTGCCGGATGCTGTCAGTGATATTATATTGGGTTTAAATGAGCATCAGCTGAGGGATCTTCAAGAAATCCGTTTACGCTCAGACAGGCCTCTTTCTTTGCGTATCGGCGGTCGGGAAGAGCGTTTCGCTTTGATTATCAGTACAGAATATCTGCAGCAAAGCTTGCGTTTATTATCCGCAAACTCTTTTTATGCAATGGAAGAGCAGCTAAAAAACGGTTTTATAACTTTGGCCGGCGGGCATCGAGCGGGACTGGTCGGCAGAGCGGTATTAAAAGAGGGAAAAATTGCCACACTCACAGATATTTCCGGTATAAATTTGCGTCTGGCGCGCTTTGTTAAGGGAGCTGCCGGGGAGGTTAAACCGTACTTATATGAAAAAGGAGAGTTGCTGAGCACGCTGATTGTTTCTCCGCCCGGTGCGGGCAAAACAACAGTACTGCGTGATTTAGCCTACTGCCTGCCCCATACCGTTTCCGTGGTTGATGAACGCGGTGAGTTAGCCGGCAGCTTTAACGGCCGCCACAGCTTGCCGCTGGGCGAGGGTGTTGATGTTTTGGATGGCTGCCCCAAAGCCGAGGGTATTAATTTACTTTTACGCTCTATGGGGCCGGAAGTGATTTTATGCGACGAGATCGGCAGTAAGGCTGATGCAGAGGCGATATTAGCAGCAGTTGCCTCCGGAGTAAAAATTATTGCTTCGGCTCACGGCGGTAGTGTTGAGCAGGTTATTGACAAGCCGGATTTGGCGCGATTATTAAATGCCAAGGTTTTTGGGCGCTTGCTTTTGTTGGGAGTGCGGCCGCGAGTTGGCAGCTTGCAGGCTGTTTATAATCAAAGCTTATCAGTCTTATACGAAAGGCGTGATGAGTGATGCTAAGCAAACTTTTGGGAGCGGTTTTGATTTTAGCCGCTTTTGCTTTAGAGGGAAAAAGAAGGAGCAGCTGCATTCAAAAAAGGATTAAAGCACTTAGCGGCTTAGAACAGGGGCTTTTGTCACTGGAGCGTGAAATAGCTTACTTATCTACACCCTTGGCTTTGGCCTTGGAGCACGCAGCGGTTAACGCCGAGGCCGCTGCGGAAATTTTCAGCGCAGCGGGCCGTCTGATGAACAGGCAGCGAATGCCTGCTGAACAGGCTTGGAGAGAGGCAATTAAAAGCAATCTTTATTTGCAAAGCGCCGAGCTTTCGGCCTTAAGCAGATTTGCTGCCGATTTGGGTCTAAGTGATAAAAATATCCAATTAAAAAAGCTGGAACTGACCAGATTATCAGTAAGCGATATTCGTAAAGCGGCAGTAAGCTCTGCCGCCGAACAAATTAAATTGCTTAAGGGGCTTACTATATCGGCAGCTGTAACCCTGATCATATTATTATTTTAGTAAAACAGGTAAAAGCCTTAACGCTAGGTAATGAATGGGGAGATAAAATATGTCTGATGCAGGTATAATATTTTTTTTAACGGCGCTGGCGATTGTCGTAACGGTTGTAAATATCTTTCTTAAGCAGGCGGGCAGAGAGGAGTATGCCTATTT
>JAQVWQ010000053.1 GCA_028709615.1 Clostridia bacterium
TATCCTTTTGATTATTCTTTACTTGACAATTTATTGTTGGGTCTTGATAATAAAAAATACCGCAATCGAGCGCTGGAAGGTTTAGAAACATTTGCTATGCAAGATATGGCAGGGCAAAATGCGCGAACGCTCTCGGGCGGTGAGCTGCAAAAAATGGCTTTGCTGAGGATTTTTTTGCGCGAGGCCGAATTGCTTTTGTTAGATGAGCCTACCGCTGCTGCCGATTTAGCCTCTATCAAGCTTATGGAACAATACATTTTAGACCATAAAAATAAGGCGGCGATTATTCTTGTTACCCATAATCCGGCTCAAAGCGTGCGCTTGGCAGATCGCTTGGTTTTAATGGATGAAGGCCGTGTTTTAGCAGTTGATACGCCGCAGGAAATAATATCTAACAATACTAATAAAAAAATTGCTGATTTTTTACAACATTGGCAAATATAAAGTCAATATATACTTGACATTTTATTCTAAATATGGTAATCTAATTTAGTGCCTCTGTATGTTGAGGTAATTTTTGTATGAATGTAAGGAGGTGGCTGTAATGAGAGTTGCTGTCACATTGGCTTGCCAAGAATGCAAACGCCGTAACTATATCACCACCAAGAACAAAAAAACCACTCCCGACAGAATTGAGCTTGAAAAATATTGCAAATTCTGCAAGACTCATACCCTGCATAAAGAAACGAAGTAGTATTCAATAAGGATGTGAACAAATTGGCTCAAGCTACTACATCTGATAAGAAAAAGGTCAGCCGTTCCGGCAGAATCGGTAACTTTTTTAAGGGCGTTAAAAGTGAAATGAAAAAAGTTCACTGGCCATCTAAAAAAGAAGTTGTCACTTATACCGGAGTTGTCATTATTACTTGCGCTATTGTCGCCGGTGCGATTTTTGTCGTTGACAGCGTGCTCTCTGCTCTCTTACAACTGGTAATTAAGTAATACACTTGCAAAGGAGGCTTGTTTGGTATGGACGAAAAAGAATTGGCTGTTAAAACTGCCAACGAAAACACCGAGGCTGAACAGGCCGAAGAGTTTAAAATGCGTGGTGAATGGTATGTTATTCATACTTATTCAGGCTATGAAAACAAAGTAAAAGATAATCTGGAAAAACGCGTCGAGTCAATGAATATGGAGGGCTCAATCTTTCGCGTAATTGTTCCGATGGAAAACGAAGTCCAGATAAAAGACGGTAAAAGAAAGGTTATTCCGCGCAAGGTCTATCCGGGTTATGTTTTGGTTGAAATGGATCTTAACGATGCCTCATGGTATGTGGTGCGCAATACACCGGGAGTTACCGGTTTTGTCGGTGCCGGCTCTAAGCCTGTGCCTCTTTACCCGCACGAGGCGGAAGCACTGCTTTCGCAAATGGGCTATATGGAAAGCCGCTTAAAGGTTCAGTTTAAGGTTGGCGATGCGGTTCGCTTGATAGATGCGCCGTTTGAGAATTTTCCCGGCGTTGTTTCCGAGGTTTATCCCGATAAAGGCAAAATGAAAGTTACGGTTTCCATGTTTGGTCGCGAGACCCCCGTGGAAGTTGAATTCTCCCAGGCAGAGGAGTTATAGATTGCCCGTTAGCAGGTGAATTTTTACCTGTTTAATAGTGGGAGGGTTATAAAATCGGTTTATACCCGTCATTACCACATTTTTTAGCTAAGGAGGTGTCCTGAAAATGGCAAAGAAAGTTAGCGCTGTTGTTAAGCTGCAAATCCCTGCCGGTAAGGCTAATCCCGCCCCGCCCGTCGGTTCGGCTCTTGGTCCTCACGGTATCAATATTATGGGATTTTGTAAGGAATTTAACGAAAGAACCTCAGCTCAGGCCGGTTTGATTATCCCTGCGGAAATCACTGTTTTTGAGGATCGTTCTTTTACGTTTATCCTTAAAACTCCCCCGGCTGCAGTTTTACTGCTTAAAGCTGCCGGTATCGAAAAAGGCTCAGGTGAGCCCAATCGTTCTAAAGTTGCTAAGGTTTCCCGCGATAAAGTCAGAGAAATTGCTGAACTTAAAATGGTTGACTTAAATGCTGCCGATATCGAAGCAGCTATGCGTATGGTCGAAGGTACAGCCAGAAGCATGGGAATTACTATTGAGTAAGTAGTGGGAGGAATTTGCTTTCCGATTAACCACAGAGAGGAATGAAGAACTATGCCTAAACACGGCAAGAATTATCAGGATGCATTAAAAGCGTTTGACAAAAATCAGTTTTATACTCCTGCCGAAGCTATTGACTTAGTCAAGCAGAATGCTAAAGCAAAATTTGATGAAACTATTGAATTGGCCGTCCGCCTTAATCTTGATCCCCGTCAGGCTGATCAGCAAATTCGCGGTGCCGTTGTCCTACCCAAAGGTACGGGTGTTACGCGTCGAGTGTTGGTTTTTGCAAAGGGCGAAAAAGCTAAAGAAGCCGAAGCCGCCGGTGCCGATCTTGTCGGCGCTGAAGAATTTGTGGAAAAAATACTCGGCGGCTGGTTTGATTTTGATGTTGTTGTTGCCACTCCCGATATGATGGGTATGGTTGGTAAATTGGGTCGTACCTTAGGCCCCAAGGGCTTAATGCCTAACCCTAAAACAGGTACTGTAACCATGGATGTTACCAAAGCAATTAACGAGATTAAAGCCGGTAAGGTTGAATATCGTTTAGACAAGGCTGCAAATGTTCATTGCCGTATCGGCAAGAGCAGCTTTGAAACCGAAGCTCTTTTAGAGAATTACCAGACTGTTTTGGAAACCTTAATTAAGGTTAAACCTGTTGCCGCAAAGGGGCAGTATATTAAGAACATTTCTGTTTCTTCTACAATGGGCCCCGGTGTAAAGATCAATCCTATCAAGCCTTTAGGTTAATGAAGGTCCGATAATAAAAAGACTAAAAGTTAATAAAGACCTAAGACAGCCGGTCCTGATTTTAAGGGTAAGCATTGCGCCGGCCGAGGTTCGAGTAAATCAGCAGGATACTATTTGTCCTTATGCCCTCGCGCCTCAATGCGAGGGTTTTTGTTTTAGATGATTTTTAACAAGGAGGTGTAATAGTGAGCGATACAAATAAAAAACCGCAAAGAATTGCTAAGGAACAAGAGGTTGCCGCTTTAAATCAGCTTTTCCAGGATTCTCAAGCCGTGATTATAACTGATTATCGTGGCCTTTCAGTTGCCGAAGATACTGTGCTGCGCCGTAAAATGCGCGAAGCCAACATTAATTACTTGGTTGCCAAAAATACCTTGATTAATTTGGCCAGCAAGGATATTAATGCCGATTTAACCAATTATTTAGAAGGCCCCACATCCGTTGCTTTTGCTAACGACCCGGTGGTTGCAGCAAAAATACTTTCGGAATATTTAAAGGCAGTGAAAAAAGGCTCTATTAAAGCTGCTTTGTTAGACAACAAGTTAATTACTGCCGCAGAAGTCGATGCTTTAGCTAAACTGCCTTCTCGCGAAGTTTTGCTGGCTCAGCTGCTTGGTGCCATGCAATCGCCGTTGGCCGGTTTTGTTGGTTGTGCCTCCGGCATCTTGCGTCAGCTGGTTACCGTCACCGACAAAATTAGAGAACAAAAAGAGGCTCAAGCCTAATCGAGATTTTGCTCTATTAACAAGAAACATTATCATAAAATATTAGAAAACAAAAGTTATAAACATCAAAATAAAATAATTATTAAAATTAGGAGGATTATTAAAATGGCAAATGTTAATGAAATTTTAGAAGCCGTAAAAGGTATGACTGTATTGGAGCTCTCTGAGCTGGTAAAAGCTTTTGAAGAAGAATTCGGCGTTTCTGCTGCCGCTCCCGTTGCTGTTGCCGCCGCTCCCGCTGCCGGTGCTGCCCCTGCCGAGGCTGCCGAAGAAAAAACCGAATTTACCGTTATGCTCACCAGCTTTGGTGACAAAAAAGTCGGCGTGATCAAGGTTGTCCGCGAGATCACCGGTTTAGGTCTTAAAGAAGCTAAAGACCTGGTTGAGGGCGTTCCCGCAGCCGTTAAAGAAAACATCGCCAAAGATGAAGCCGAAGCTATTAAAGCCAAATTGGAAGAAGCCGGCGCTGCTGTCGAACTAAAATAATTAGAGTATAGAATATTATCATAAAACTTTTGTCAAGTTTAAATAATTAGAGTTAATTAAACTATTAAAAAATACCGCCCGTTTTGGGCGGTATTTTTGTTTATTTAATTATCGGAAGGTAAAACCTTGTTATTGGGCGAAAATTTAATAAAAAACAATGGAGGTTCAATATTATGGCCAAATTAAATTATACAAATTTTTTTATTGTATCTACCAATGCCGAAACTAAAGAGGTTGTAATCGGCTGTTATCAGGATTATAATGATTATTCGTTCGGCAAAACTCCTACTGAAATAAAAGGAGAACGGCAGCGGGAAATGATTACGGAGATAGTTATGACAGCCCAAAATGCCGAAAAACTGAAGCATCTTTTGACTGATTCTTTATCGAAGCTGGCATATGAGCAGAATGCTCAGCAGATATTTAAAGACAGCAGTTTGGGCAATTGATTATTTTTAGTGATTTGCTCACAGAAAACCTCTGTTACTTAAGCTATAATTTTAACATAGTAAAAGTACGGAGGTTTTTAAATGGAAAAAAAGCATTGGTATGATTATTTATGGATTTTTTCATTGGTTTATTTAACTCTCGGATTTTTTAATATAATCTTTGCCTGGTTGGGTATGCTTTGTATGGTTATTCCAATTATTATTGCTGTGTTTGGCGGAGGAAAAGCATATTGTCATCGTTATTGCGGCAGAGGTCAGTTGTTTAATCTTATCGGTAATAAAATCGGTTTTTCGTTTAAACATAAAACGCCGGCTTTTTTTAAAAGCAAATGGTTTCGATATGGTTTTTTAGTGTTTTTTATGACTATGTTTGGGGTTATGCTGTGGAACACCTATTTGGTATTTGCCGGTGCAGAAAGCCTAAAGCAAGTGGTTACGCTTTTGTGGACAATTAAACTGCCGTGGAATTGGGCATATACCGTGACCGTTTCTCCATGGGCAGCACAATTTGCTTTTGGTTTTTATAGTATAATTTTAACTTCGACGCTGATTGGTTTATTGATGATGCTGCTGTTTAAACCTCGTTCTTGGTGCGTTTATTGTCCAATGGGGACGATGACTCAATTAATAACTCAATGTAAAAGTAAAAATTCCGCTTGCGTGACTTGCTCACAGAAAGGTATTTAAAAACTGTTATAATAAAGTCATTAAAAAAATATATATAAAAAGGAGCGATTTTTATGACAACTTTAACTATTACTAAAGAGAATTTTCAACGCGAAGTGCTTGAGTCGGGTACCCCTGTTTTATTGGATTTTTGGGCTTCATGGTGCGGCCCTTGCCGTATGCTATCTCCCGTTATTGATGAAATTGCCTCGGAGGTTTCTTCTGTTAAGGTCGGTAAAATCAATGTAGATGAACAGCCCGAATTGGCTCAGTCTTTTAATGTTATGAGTATTCCTACTTTGGTGCTGATGAAGGAAGGAAAGATCAGTGACAAAACTATGGGCGCTCAGCCAAAGGCAAATATTTTAAAATTTATAGGTAATTAATAACAAGAGCCGCTTATGCGGCTCTTCAGACCTAAGACAAAAAACTGATTACTGCGTAAAAGACTGCAAGGGCAAGCCCTTATGTACTTTATGTGTACATGGCGGGCCTGCCCTTTTGCCTTTTACTTGTTCTCAGCCTTTTTTCTTTAGTTTGTCATAATGCCAAATCTCTCAATTTATTTTTATCAATAATTGTAATTCCTTTGCGTGTAACACTGACAATACCTTCCTGAGCAAAATATTTTAACATTCTGCTGACAACCTCACGGGCGCTGCCTAAGTATTTGGCAATTTGTTCATGCGATAAATGAATTGTTTGATCGGTTGTTTTACTCAACTCGTCCCATAAAAAAATTGCCAGGCGTTGATCCATTTTCATAAAAAGAACTTGCTGCAGTGCCCACATGACATCAGAAAAGCGTTCGGTAGCCAATTGGTAAGCATAATTGGCTACATATATATTTTCGTCTCTTAAATTTGCAAAAAAAGCCGAGTTTATTAATATGGCTTGGGTATCTTCTTCTGCAGCAATATGCACATCAAAGGTAATTTCAGAGAGAATGCAAGAAGCAGACAAAACGCAGGTATCACCAGGTTTAAGACGATATAAAGTAATTTCTCTGCCTTGCTCTGAAAGGATATAGGCTCGCAAAAATCCGTTGACGATTATCAGCATACCCAAACATTGTTCATCTCCGTTGTGTAAGTTAGCGCCTTTATTAAAACTAATTAAAGAACAATTAGAAAGCAGTTTAGCTTGTTCGTCATCAGATAAATAAACCCATGGTGGGAAATTTTTTGTAATAATATTTTTAATATTTTCGTTATTCATAGTTTACTCGTCCTTTAAATACAAGCTCATAATGAGAAACGGGTGATGGTTAGTGCAGTGAAGATGTTGTGTAATAATACAATAATTATAGGTAAGATTTAATTGCAATATATTTGATGTAATAAAAGAAAAGCCACTGTTGGTGGCTTTTCTTTTTTTGGTGCCGGCGGTCGGGGTCGAACCGACACGGTGTCGCCACCACCGGATTTTGAGTCCGGCACGTCTGCCAATTCCATCACGCCGGCATAGCACAAAAATTATTATACAGTATATTATAATAAAAATCAAGTAGTTGTTGATTATTTTTTTATTTTATAAGCTTCACAAAAGCAATCTTCGTCATCTTCTTCGTTGTTAATATTTTTATTATTAGTTACAGATTTTTTATTTTTATGATTTTTAATTTTTTTAATAAAATCAGGGTATTCCAAGGTACAAAAAGTTAAAAAAGTGGTAATTCCTGCAATAAAGAACATACCCATACCAATTGCAATACCTAAGCAGGCAACAAGATAAACATTAGCCGCAGTGGTGATACCGCGAATATCGCCGCATGAATCTTTCCAAATAATGCCTGCACCTATAAAGCCAATGCCGGTAAGTATGCCGACTACCAAACGAGCCGGATCGCTGCGGTATTCCCCCGGTAAAAAAGTTTCTGTTTTTTCAAAGTTTAGGATAAAATCAGCAAAGCCATAAGTTGATATAATAGTAATCATTGTTGCTGCCAGGCAAATAATAATATGAGTGCGCGAACCGACAGGTTTGCCTTTTAGTTTTCGTTCGCGTCCTAAAAGCAAGCCGCAGACTACGGCAGCCAGCAAACGGGCTGTAATTTCTAAATAGCTCAATTGCATTGCTTTGCGCCCCCTTAACATTTGTTTTTAAAATTATATCATATATTTTGGGTTTTGGCTAGATTCTGATTGATAAACCTGTTAATTTGCAGTATAATATCTTTATATGTATATAAGGGGGTGTTTTACCTTATGAAACATTTTATCAGAGAAATTGTTTTAGGTGCGTTTTTGGCTTTAGTTATAGTATGCGGCTGCGGATTATTTTATTATTCCGCTGAGCCTATCTTGGCTGCCGCCGAGCCTGTTGTTCAAGTAGAAGAACAACAGTATATTACCGTAAAAGCTGTCGGTGATGTTATGCTCTCGCGTAAGGTAGGCCGTTTGATGAATGAAAAAGGCGTTGATTATCCTGTTAAAAAGGTGGCTGATTATTTAGCAGATGCCGATTTGACTTTTGGAAACCTAGAGTCGCCGATTTCTACAAAAGGTTCTAAGCTGCCCGGTAAGGGTATTTGGTTTCGTGCCGAGCCATCTACTGTGGATGCTTTACAAATGGCCGGTTTTGATTTAGTCTGTTTGGCCAATAACCATATGATGGACTACGATGAGCCGGCTTTACTGGAAACGGGAGAGATTTTGGATAAGGCAGAAATTTTGCATATCGGCTCCGGTGCCAATGCAAAAGAAGCGTCAAAAATTGAAATAACAGAGGTAAAAGGTATAAAAATCGCCTGGATTGCCTATAGTGAAATGGCTGATTTGTTTTTTAGTCATGAATACCCGCGCCGTTTGCGCGCTGAAGCGGACAAACCGGGTATCAACTCATATAACCTTGATAAAATATGTGCCGATATCAAAAGTGTGCGGGAAGATGTAGATATAATTATCGTTACCTTACACTGGGGTTTGGAGTATCAGGATTACCCCCAGTCTTATCAGACGGTTCACGCTCACAAAATGATTGACAGCGGGGCGGATTTGATTATTGGTCACCACCCGCATTGTATTCAAGGTATGGAAGAATATAATAACGGCTTGATTTTTTATTCTTTAGGAAACTTTATTTTTGATCAGGACTGGTCGGAGCAGACCAAGCAGGGCGTGACGCTTAAATTAACGCTCAACGGATTTTCTTGGCAAGAGGTAGAAATTTTGCCTGTTTATATTACAGAAGGTCAGGCACAATTAGCTACTGGTGAAACGGCAAAAACTATTTTAAATAATTTTAAGAATTTCTCAAAGCCCTTTGGTGCTGATTTTGAGGATTTGGGTAACAGTATAAAATTTTTGCCGGCTGAATAAGGAGTAAGTTATGAGTAAAAAAATATTGATACTTGACGGCAGTTCTTTATTGCACAGAGCCTTTTACGCTATGCCCTTGTTGACGAATGCCAAAGGGCAGTTTACAAATGCGGTTTATGGCTTTGCAATGATGTTTAATAAGCTTATTAAGGATCAGCAGCCTGACTACTTGGCTGTTTGCCTGGATAAAAGCCGTATTTCCTTCCGTACGGAGTATTATGCTGAATATAAGGCTACGCGCAGTGAAACTCCGCCGGAGCTGAGCTGTCAATTTGAATTGTTTAAAGAGTACTTGGCTGCCGCCGGCGCAGCTTGCCTTGAGGAAGAAAACTATGAGGCCGATGACCTTTTAGGCACATTGGCACGCAAGGCCAAAGAACATAATTGCCAAGCTTTACTGATTACCGGCGATAAGGATATTTTACAGCTTATTGACGAAAATACAACTGTTTATTTAACCAAAAAAGGCGTGGCCGATTTACAAAAATGGGATGAGGCTGTCTTTCGCGAAAAATATAAGCTCAGTCCAAAGCAAATGACCGATCTAAAGGGTTTAATGGGCGACAGCTCAGACAATATTCCCGGCGTAAAGGGCGTTGGTGAAAAAACTGCGTTAAAGCTATTGTGGGAGCGGGGCAGTATTGAGTCGCTATATGAAAATATCGAGCAGCTTCCAGCTAACAAATTAAAAGAAAAACTGTTGGCCGAACGCGAAAAAGCTTTTTTATCAAAGCGTTTGGCAACGATTGTTACCGATGCGCCGGTTTGTGCGTGGGAGTCTTTGGTTTACAGCGGGGCGAATAGCAGCCGCTTAGAAGATTTTTATCGGCAAATGGGCTTTAAAAGCCTTTTATCTCAACACAATAAAAAACAAATTATTCTCGAACAGCCGTCATTATTTGTTTTAAATACCGATGAAGCTCCTTGGCCGCAAGCAAGGATAGATAATCAGGCTGTTTACAGTAATATACAGGCATTAAGCAATCTTCAACCTACCGGCGGTCCGCTGGCCTTGGTTTTGCGCTATCAAGGCCCGGCCCGTTTGGGTAGGGTAATTGCCGTTGCTGTGGCAGAAAAAAATCAAGGCTTTTTTTTGACAGAGACTGAAGAATATTTTCCCGAAGTTTTATTAAAGCTTTTGGCAGATGAAAAAGTGGAGAAAATCATTCCCCAAACAAAAGAAGCCTTTGAGGTTTTTAGTGCTTGCGGTATTAAAACGGCAGGTAAGTTTTTTGATCCTACCGTAGCAGCTTATCTTTTAGATCCCTCTGCCAGCGATTACAATTTAAACAGTATAGCAGAAGCTGTCGGCGTAGAGCCCAAAGCCGATTTGCCCGATTTTGTTGGTGATGCTTTTTTGGCCTTGGCTGTTTTTGCCCCTTTAGCAGATAAATTGGCTTCAGAGCAAATGACCGATTTGTTTAATAATATAGAAATGCCCTTGACCGAGGTGCTGGCGGAGATGGAGAAAAACGGCATTAGTGCAGGTGCTGAGGCTTTAAATGAATTGGGCCGAGAATATGGCGAAAAAATGCTTGGGCTGGCTCAAGAGATATACGATTTGGCAGGCGGCGAGTTTAATCTTAATTCACCTAAGCAATTAAGTCAGGTGC
>JAQVWQ010000054.1 GCA_028709615.1 Clostridia bacterium
GGTAACGAGCCGCTTTTTGTCTATATGCTTAACTTAAAGGCCTCTTTACTGGGTGCAAAGAGCGCAAATTTATGCAATACCAACGGGCTTCCTGCTGAAGACCACGCTATCAGCCCGCGAGATTTAACACTGGCAGCCCGCTACGCAATGTTTAACCCTGTATTTGCGGAAACCGTAAAAAACAGTAAGGCAGTTATCGGCGAGGGGGCTTTAAAGCGGCAGATAAAAACCACAAACAAATTATTATCAATGCGCGAGGATATTATCGGCATAAAAACAGGTACCACAGACGATGCCGGACCCTGTCTGCTTTCAGCCAGCAGAAAAGAGGGTTGTACTTTAATAGCCGGTGTCTTTCATTCTCCCGACCGCTACGGCGAAAGCCTGCGTATTTTAGATTGGGCGCGCAAGGAGTACAGTAAGTGTAACCTGGCGCAAGCAGGTCAAGCTGTGGCTTATCTGCCTATAAAAGGGCGCAAAGAGCAATTAGCTTTAATTGCGGCAAATAATTTTTGTTTTTTTTATCGCGGAGAAATTGACGAACTTAAAATTGACTATAAATTACCAGATTATATTTATCCGCCCATTGAAAAAGGAGCGGTTTTGGGCGAGGTTACAGTAAAAGACCAAAACAATAACCTGCTTTTTTGCGGTGCCTTAAGCGCTGAACAAGGGGTAAAGCCACGGTTTTTCGACCGATTTGCACGATAAATAGAGGATTTGATAGAATGTCGTAGAATTTTTTACAAGCATATTTTTAAATCGGAGGAACAATGACCAGTAAAGATGTTTTAAACAATAATATTCGTGTTATCAGCGAATACTTACCCGATATTTATTCCGTTTCGTTAGGCTTATGGGTCGGTGTCGGCTCTGCTTGCGAACAGGCTAAAGAATCGGGGATTTCTCATTATATTGAGCATATGCTTTTTAAAGGCACAAAAAAGCGGACAGCAAAACAAATTGCCGAAACTTTAGAATCTGTCGGCGGACAAATGAACGCCTTTACAGCAAAAGAACATACCTGTTATTATGCTAAATGCCTTAACGAGGATTTTGATTTAGCTCTGGAGCTCTTTGAGGATATGTATCATAATTCCTTATTTGATGCGGCAGAAACAGAGCGCGAAAAAGGCGTTATTTTAGAAGAAATTAATATGTATGACGACTCCCCCGAAGATCTTGTTCATGATGTTTTTGCCGAAAAACTGTGGGGAATTCATCCCTACGGACGGCCGACTATCGGCACTCGTGAAACGGTAAAAAATACCGACAGTAATAAACTGCGTCAATACATTAATAATAATTATCTTCCCGACAAGATGGTTATTGCCGTTGCCGGCAATGTCAAGCACGAACAGGTTATACAATCCGTAAACAAGTATTTTGCCAATGATAAGGGTACAAGCTCTGCGGAAACCATCAATATACCGCCAACTTACAGCGGATATAGCCATTTGCAAAAGGATATTGAGCAAACGCATCTCTGCCTGGGTGTTCCCGGCGTAGCTGAATACTGCGACGATTATTACACTGCCAATATTTTAAGTACAATTTTGGGCGGTGGGGTAAGTTCTCGTCTTTTTCAAGAAGCGCGTGAACAAAGAGGCTTATGCTATACGGCTTTTTCCTACAATACCTTTTACAAAAAAGCCGGATACCTGGCCGCCTATGCTTCAACCAGCCCCGATAAATTCAACGAATTATTAAAGGTGGTTTGCTCTGAAATTAACGATATAAAACATAAACCTTTGCATGATGGAGAATTAGCGCGCGCAAAACAACAAATAAAGGGCAGTATCTTATTAAGCTTAGAAAATACCAGCAGCATTATGAGCCGCATGGGCAGGCAAGAGCTGTCTTTAGGATTTGTTGAAACCCCCGAGGAGGTTATTGCAAAGGTTATGTCGGTTACCGAAGAAGATGTCAAGAGCTTAGCTTGCCGTCTGCTGACCGCCGAAAAGCTTGTTTTAGCTACCGTCGGCCCAAAAGAAGAAAAGGTCAATTTAAAGGGGTTACTTTAATGTTGTCAGTTTTAATAAAAACACTGCCGCATTTTTGCGGTCTGTCCTTGCCGGCATATCAAACAGAGCTTTCAGCAGGCGCAGATATTTTAGCGGCCTGTGATGATGACGGTATTGTTTTACAAGCAGGCGAGAGGGCTTTAATTCCCACAGGTTTTTCAGTGGCTATCCCGGCAGGATACGAAATGCAAATCAGACCGCGCAGCGGTCTGGCTTTTAAGCACGGTGTTACCGTTTGTAACTCTCCCGGCACAATTGATGCGGATTATCGTGGTGAGGTTCAGGTTTTATTAATCAATCTCGGCCAAAAAGCTTTTAAAATAGAAAGAGGTATGCGCATTGCCCAACTGGTAATAGCACCGGTTGTACAAGCTGTCTTTAACGAAGTACAAGTGTTGCCCGCCACCGAGCGCGGATCCGGAGGTTTTGGGCATACCGGAGTATAAAAATGCATAACCTTCATTACGGAGGTGTTTGTATGCGTTTAAGCGAACTGGCAGGTAAAAGAATAATCAATATCTACGATGGTGATTTTTTGGGAACGGCAGGGGAGAGCGACTTGCTGATTGACGGTAAAACAGGTGAAATTCTGCAAATTCTCTTGCCTCCCGCACGAGGATTTTCCTTATGGCGCAGCGTTGAACAAAAACAATTGGCTATCCCCTGGCAAAGTGTGCGCAAAATCGGCTCTGAGGTAATTGTAGTAGATATTGCAGAAAAAGAACAATATTACAGGTAGGGATCAAACCCTGCCAAGGAGGACAAGCTAATGTTAAAAGTCTTGGTTAACGGTGCCTTCGGCCGTATGGGACGAGCCATGGGGGCAGGCATTAACTCTCAAGAGGATATGCAGGTTGTTGCTGCTGTCGATGTTAAAGGCTCCGGCAGCGACATTGGTATTTTATACGGTTGCGAACCGTTGGGAATTGTTATTGAAGAAGATTTGTCGGCTGCTATCAATCGTGTTAAACCCGATGTGGTTTTAGAATTTACCAATGCCCAAGCTGTAATGAAAAGTATCCGGGCAACGCTTGCTTTAAAAACTCCCTGCGTTGTCGGCTCAACAGGATTGGGAGAATCAGATCTGGCAGAAATCCGCGAATTAGCTATAAAATACAATACTCCGGTTTTTATTGCTGCTAATTTCGCCTTAGGCGCGGTTTTAATGATGCGATTTTCTCAAGAAGCCGCCAAATATTTTCCTAATATTGAAATCATTGAACGCCACCATGATAATAAACTAGATGCTCCCTCCGGTACAGCGGGAGTAACATTAGAAATGATGAGTGGGGTTCGCGAGGTTTTCGCCCAAGGCGCACCAAATGAGTTTGAGCGTATTCCCGGCAGCCGCGGCGGCGATTATCAGGGAATGCGTGTCCACTCAATACGACTTCCCGGCTATTTGGCCTCACAAGAGGTATTATTTGGCGGAACGGGACAAGTTTTGACCATACGCCACGATACGATCAATCATAATTGCTTTCTTCCCGGTGTATTATTGGCTTTGCGTAAAGTTTCAACTCTAAAGGGTCTGGTTTGCGGTTTAGAAAATATAATGTAAATTTTATGATTAACGCCCGCCATTTGGCGGGCGTTTTTTATACGGCGGACAACTTGCCGCTGACTGGCCACATTCATATACTGCATTATATGTAAGTGCAAGAGGTGAAGCTAATGCCGGAAGAAGAATTAAAAATTGCCGTATTGGGCGGCGACGAACGAGAACTGTATTTAATAAAAACACTTCTGGATTGGGATTTTATTGTTTACGCATATGCCATTGAAAAAGAATCATTGCCTGAGGGCGTTTTCTATTGTCAAAGCGTTTTTGATACTTTAAAAGAAGCAGAAGCGGTGATTTTGCCGATGCCCGGCATAAAAAACGATGGTATTTTACATTGCAGGCTTAATCCGCCACCCAAAATTGAGGAGAGCGAGTTTGCCGTATTATCTGCCGGAACCCCTGTAATTTGCGGAGCAGCTTCTGCTTATTTGCAACGAATTTGCTCGAAATATCATTTAGATTTAGTGCCAATGGTTGAAAAAGACGAAATTGCAGTGCCAAATGCTATACCTACTGCAGAGGGAGCCTTAGCGGTTGCTATCGAAAACAGCGACGGGCTTTTGAGCGGTTCACTTTCACTTATTATCGGTTACGGGCGTCTTGGGCAGGCCTTAGCACCGCGCTTATCGGCCTTGGGATCAAATGTTTTAATAGTCAATAGAGAGCAAAAGCGTGCCGATTTGGCTCGCAAGGCCGGTTTTTCGGTAATAGGCTGGGAAAAATGGCCTGATTTAGCCAAAGCCGCCGATTATGTTTTTAATACCGTACCTGCCTTTTTAATACGGGAAAGCATTTTATCGGGCATGAAAAAGGATGCCTTAATCGTTGATTTGGCTGCCTCACCGGGTGGTACAGATTTTGCGGCCGCAAATAAAATTGGTATTAAAGCAGTTTTAGCTGCAGGCTTACCGGGTAAATACTCTCCGCGTGCTGCCGGTAAGATATTATCTGATGTTTATCCTCATTTGGTAAAAGAAAAAATTATGGCCAGGAGGCGAGGGCACAATGAATAACGATTCTTTAAAAGATCTTAAAATAGGGTTTGCCCTTACCGGCTCATTTTGCACCCTGCACAAGGCGATAAAAGCAATTTATAACCTTAAAGCGCTGGGGGCGGATATCAGGCCGATTGTTTCCGACAATGTCTGCCGCCTTGATACAAAATTCGGAACAACTGAATATTGGCGACAGGAATTAATAACAGCATCGGGCTGTAAAGACATAATCGATACAATTCCCAAGGCCGAACCAATAGGCCCGGACAGATTATTTGATATTATGGTTATAGCGCCTTGCTCGGGCAACAGCTTGGGCAAGCTGGCCGACAGCATTACCGACACCCCTGTTTTAATGGCAGCAAAAGCACATTTACGCAATAACTTACCTTTGGTAGTTGCTATTTCTACAAATGACGGCCTGGCGGCAAGCTGCAAGAATATCGGACAACTGCTTAATACAAAAAATATCTATTTTGTGCCTTTTTTACAGGATAACCCCGAAAATAAACCCAATTCTTTGGTGGCGGATTTTTCTTTATTGCCTCAAACCCTGCTTAGAGCATTAAAAGGGCAGCAAATTCAACCGGTATTAGCTATTACTTCAAAATAAAGTTCTTGCAAACACCGTAATTTTATGCTATAATTACTTAATCTGTTTTAGTGTAAGGTGGAGGTTTAGGCATGAAAAAATATAGTGTGGCTGTTGTCGGCGCAACAGGCGCCGTGGGAGCCGAATTATTAAAAGGCCTTGACGAAAGAGATTTCCCAATTAAAGAACTTCGACTTTTAGCCAGTGAGCGCTCACAAGGAAAAAAAATCGAATGGCGCGGTAAGGAATACGAAGTCAGCGAAACGAATATAGATTCTTTTAAAGATATGGATATTGCTCTTTTTGCCGGCGGTTCTGCCAGTACGGTCTTTGCAAAAGAAGCAGTAAAATCCGGCTGCGTGGTTATCGATAACAGCAGTGCTTTCCGCTATGACCCCGAGGTTCCGCTGATCGTGCCGGAAGTCAATCCTGAAGATGCGGCCTGGCATAATGGTATTATTGCTAACCCTAATTGCTCAACCATTCAAATGGTTGTAGCTTTAAAACCATTGCACGATGCCGCCGTTATTAAGCGAGTTGTTGTTTCAACCTATCAAGCGGTATCCGGAGCCGGTATAGACGGCATTAAGGAATTACGCGAGCAAACTACGCAGATCACCCGCCAGGAAAGCTATAAAGAATTTAAAGATAACGCCCGTGATGCCGCAGATATAATTGCCGACAGCGATTTGGCGGATTCTATCAGAACACAAGCCGGCAAGGTTGCGCAAAGCTCTGCAGCTGATAATATCCGCGAACAAATGGCTAAAGTTGCCGCCAGCAAATCCGTTCGAGAGCTGCGCGAGCAATTAATAAAATTGACGCAAAGCGATATTGCCAGGGATATTAAAGAAGGTTTGGAAAAATTCGGCAAATCCGAAGTCGTCAATGAAATGAAAGAGAATTTAGCACATTTAGCAAAAACAGATAAAATCAAACCTTCCTGCTTTCCCTATCAAATAGCCTTTAACCTGCTGCCGCAGATAGATATTTTTTTAGAAAACGGTTACACTAAAGAAGAAATGAAAATGGTTTGGGAAACGCAAAAAATGCTGCATCTACCAAAGCTGCCCATTACAGCTACCTGTGTACGCGTGCCCATTTACCGCAGCCATTCCGAAGCCTTAAATATCGAAACCGACCGAAAATTATCCGCTGATGAAGCCCGCAGGCTGCTTGCAGCAGCCCCGGGAATAATTGTCATCGACAACCCGGCAGAAAAAGAATATCCGATGCCGGCAATGATAGCCGACACCGATGCTGTTTATATTGGCAGAATTCGCGAAGATATTTCATGCAAAAAAGGTTTGACTTTTTGGGTAGTCGCCGATCAATTGCGTAAAGGAGCAGCTACAAACGCAATTCAAATTGCAGAGCTTTTAGTTGCCAAGGATTTAGTAAAAATCCCTCAATAAGGAGGCTATATAATGAATTTCGGCAGAGTATTAACCGCAATGATTACTCCGTTTGATAAAAATGGCGAGGTGGATTACGAAAAAACCGCGCGTTTAGCGGAGTATTTATTAAAAAACGGCTCAGACGGCATTGTCGTAACCGGTACGACAGGCGAAAGCCCCACATTAACCTGTGATGAAAAAATTAAAGTCTTGCAGGCTGTAAAAGAGGCTGCGGGCAAGGCACCTGTTATTGCCGGCACCTGCAGTAATAATACTCAAGCCTCTGTCGAGCTCACCAAAAGTGCCGAAAAAGCCGGCGCTGACGGAATTTTGGCTGTTACTCCTTATTACAATAAGCCTCCGCAAGAGGCTCTTTACAGACACTTTAAAGCAATTGCCGATTGTACCTCTTTACCCATTGTGCTTTACAATATCCCCGGGCGCAGCGTAATAAATATTCAACCGGAAACCGTTGCCCGCTTAGCCAAAATAGAAAACATTGTTTGTGTTAAAGAATCCTCCGGCGTTATGGATATTGCCAGCAATATTCAGCGTCTGACAGACGATAATTTTTCTCTTTATTCAGGCGAGGACAGTTTAACTATGCCTCTTTTGGGCTTGGGTGCGGTAGGAGTAGTTTCTGTGGCCAGTCACTTGGTCGGCAAAGAAATACATCAAATGGTAGATTTATATATGGAAGGCAAACACGATCAGGCCTTAAAAATGCATCTTTACTTAATGGATATTTTTAAAAAGCTATTTATTGTTGCAAACCCCATTCCCTTAAAATACGCTCTCAACAAAACGGGTTTACTCGGTTTTGAAGTCGGCTCTTGCCGTATGCCCTTAATTGACCCTCTTGACAGTGAAAAAGCTGTGCTTGACGAGTGCTTATGTAATTACGGTTTGTTATAAACATACTTAACTTGAGCTTAAAGATCGCTAAGACTTAACGCGGTCTGTATTTATAAACATATTATTACAAAGCATAAACCAGCTATTAACCGGACTTTTTACAAATTAAGTTCGGATAATAGTTTATGGTTTAATTGCTTAATGAAAAAAAGGAGACTTTATGACAGAAAAAAAACAAAATATTGAGGTTGATTTTGCTGCCGAAACAAAAAAAACAATCGGTACAGCATCAAAGAACCGCCGCCGTAACAGCAGCCGCAAAAAAAACCCGTCTGCTAAAGCAGTTATGCCTGCAATCGGCAAAATGGAAGAGATAACACCGGAAATATACAAAGGCGGTAAAGTAGAAAACTTAAACCCAAACAAAAGCAAAGTACAAGGGGCGGCTAATAAATCTGATACGCCAACCGTTGCAACGGCAATAACCAAAACAAAGCCTAAGAGGACAAGCAGTCGTAAAAAAGGCGATTTAAGCGATTGCAAGCTTAAAGTCATTCCCTTAGGCGGCTTGGGCGAAGTCGGCAAAAACATGATGGTACTGGAATATGACGATCAAATTATCGTTATTGACGGCGGCCTTTCTTTTCCCGGCGACGAGTTATTGGGCATTGACCTTGTAATCCCCGACTTTTCTTATTTAATTGAGAACAAAGCCAAAATTCAGGGCATTTTATTGACCCATGGTCACGAAGACCATATCGGTGCCATGCCCTATATTTTAAAAGAACTGGGCGATGTTCCGATTTATGGCTCAAGACTGACCTTAGGCTTATTAAAGCTCAAATTGGCCGAACACAAAATAAAATCCACAAAGCTCTTCGAGGTTGTTCCCAGACAAACAGTTAATTTAAAGCCCTTCAAAATTGATTTTATCCGCATAACACACAGTATCCCTGACTGCTTGGGTATAGCTGTTCATACACCTGTAGGACTGATTCTCTATATCAGTGACTTTAAAATCGATATGTCGCCCGTTGACAATCAGATTATTGATTTTGCCGGCTTATCGCACTATGGAGAAAAAGGTGTCTTAGCGCTTTTTTCCGATAGTACCAATGCCGAAAAAGACGGCTTTACACCTTCTGAAAAAACGGTCGGCGAGGCTTTATACAATATATTTATTAAGGCTCAAGGTCGGGTGATCATGACAACCTTTGCTTCCAATGTTCACCGTGTACAACAGGCGGTTTGGGCGGCAGAGCGCTGCGAACGAAAAATTGCAATTGTCGGTCGCGGTATGCAAAATGTCAGCACAATAGCCCGCGAGCTTGGGTATTTGGCTATCCCTCAGCATTTGCTGGTTGATATTTCGGAGATAAACAAAATTCCGGCCGAAAGGGTATTAATTATTACCACAGGCAGCCAAGGAGAGCCGATGTCCGGCTTATCGCGTATGGCCTCGGGAGATCACCGTCAGGTACAAATCGGTAAGGGCGATACAGTTGTTATTTCAGCTACTCCCATACCCGGTAATGAAAGACTGGTCGGCAGAACTATTGACAACCTCTTTCGCTTAGGAGCAAATGTGGTTCATGAGCGCAATTTAGGTATTCATGTTTCCGGTCATGCCAGCCGCGAAGAATTAAAAATGCTGTTAAATATTGTAAAACCTCAGTTTTTTATTCCCGTGCACGGCGAATACAGAATGCTTTATAAACACGCGCTTTTAGCTCAGCAAAGCGGGATCCCCGAAAAAAACACCTTCATTATGGAAAACGGACAAATTTTGCATATAGGTCGCAAAAGAGGAATGATCAGCGGAATTGTACCTTCAGGCAGAATTTTAATTGACGGTCTTGGTATCGGCGATGTCGGCCACGCTGTTTTAAAAGAGCGCAAACAGCTTTCAGAAGACGGAATTGTTATTGTCACAATGGTTATTAACAAACGTTCTAAAAAAATTGTCAATGAGCCTGAATTTTATTCTCGCGGATTCATATTTGAGAAGGATTATGAGCATATTAAAGAGGACGCAATAAAAACAACGACGAGCCTTTATACCGAAGCACAGGCTCTTGGCAGTTTTGAATTGGGTGCCTTTAAAGCTCAACTACGCACGACCCTGATGAAGGAAATGTCGGGGCATACAGGTAGAAGGCCAATAATTTTGCCATTGATTTATGAGGTATAAAGGCTCTCCACAATTAAGGAGGGCAAAATATGACAATCAACCCCGACAACGAGCCATATAATGACGAAGATGATTCTTCGCAGAATTCACCGTCTTTTGAAAAACAAGAAAAGAAAGAAAACCTTATTGAGTTTGGGCAGGTAAAAATCCCTTCTCCTGTCAGCAATATTCATGTAATAACAATTGTTGGGCAAGTAGAGGGACATTTAGAAATGCCGCCGCAAAATAAAGCTACTAAATACGAGCATTTAATACCTCAACTTGTAGCCGTAGAACAATGTCCCGAAATTGAAGGGCTGATCGTAATACTAAACACTGTCGGCGGCGATGTCGAGGCAGGCTTGGCAATTGCCGAAATGATCGCCTCGCTGTCTAAGCCTACGGTTTCCTTGGTTTTAGGTGGCGGACACTC
>JAQVWQ010000055.1 GCA_028709615.1 Clostridia bacterium
GCATCTCTGGTCGTGCCGGGCTGATCGGAAACAATCACCCTATCCTGCCCCAGCAAACGGTTTACCAATGAAGATTTGCCGACATTGGGCCGGCCGATTAAGGTAACGCGCAAACGATCACTTTCATCTTCTGCAAAATCCTGCGACGGCAGCTCGGCCACAACGGCATCCAACAAATCGCCTGTGTTAATACCATGTAAAGCCGAAAAAGGATATGGCTCACCCAAGCCCAGCTCAAAAAACTCATAATGCTCGGTCGTTGCTCCGTAGTTATCAAGCTTATTGACAGCCAAAACAAGAGGTTTTTTGCTCTTTTGCAAAATTCGGGCGATCTCTTTATCGTCCTCGTTGATGCCGGCTTTGCCGTCAACCACAAAAATAATTACCGCGGCTTCCTCAATTGCCAGCTCTACCTGCTCATAAACCTTGGCGGCAATCTGGCCGTCGGCTTGATTAAATTCAATACCTCCTGTATCAATCAGCGTAAATTCCCTGTTTAACCACTCGGCATCCCGATAAAGACGATCACGGGTCACACCGGGGGTGTCCTCAACGATGGCGTGCCTGCCCTCGGTCAGTCTGTTAAATAATGTTGATTTTCCCACATTGGCTCGGCCAACAATAGCCACTACCGGCTTCATAAAAATTTCTCCTTATTTTTTTAGATTATGGCTTCTAATAAAGCTAAAGCCCCAGGCTCGATAAACTCCAAGCGATAACCGCATTTTTGTTGCAGCTCCTCGGCGGTTACGCCGTCCAGCAAAATATCCTCGCCGAATTTTAACACACCGGAGGAAACAATCATTCTGCAATTATCGGCAAATCCTTCTTTTAATATCGCCTGTTTAAGGCATTTGCCTGTCAACAGGCCCGCTACGGTGACGGTATCGCCAAAGGTTAAATTCGACACAGCTACGGCCTTTACCTGCAAATTACCGACCTTGCTTAAATCGTCGGCAACCTGCTTAAAAATCGGCAAAGCCGCTGCTCCGGTTAAAATAACAATGTTCTGTGGCTGCTCAAGAGCTGCAGGCAAGGCCTTTTTAACGGTTTGCCAATCGTCTAAAAAGGAGCGGCACATCCCAACGCCGTTTTCCAACTGCCAATACCCCTCGTACTCCTCGTCAGCGGGAAAAGGTCTTTTGGCCAGTAAATAAAACTCATCGGCGGCAAAAAGCAAACGGCTGCCCCGCTCGGCTAAATATTTATCTTGTTGGCTGTGGCAAAAGTCCAGTACAGACTCCACCTCGTTTTTTGTGAATGGGCGCAAATATTTGTTTTTTTGGTACTTGGTCAGGCCGACGGGCACTAAAGCAACAGACAAAACGCCCTCGCCCAGATCGGCTAAATCTTCTACTGTACGGCGCAAATGCTCTCCGTCATTGATCTGCGGACAAAGGACAAGCTGCAAATGCAGCTTAATGCCTTCGTCAAGAAGGCGTTTAAGCAAAGGAATAATATCAGCTGCGTGCTTGTTGCCCAAGAGCTTGTTACGCAAATTGTGCTCGCTTGCGTGAACGGAAAAATATAAGGGAGAAAGGCGCAGGCGGATTATTCGTTGAATATCGGCCTCGGATAAATTAGTACCTGTAATATAATTACCTTCTAAAAAGGACATTCGGTAATCGTCGTCTTTTATTTTTAACGAGGCTCTGGCATCCGGCGGCAGCTGCGCCATAAAACAAAAAATACAATGGTTGTTGCAAGTGCGGATCCCGTCAAAAACATTGGCGGCAAATACCAGCCCCAAATCCTCATCTTCGTCTTTTTCGATCTCATAAATAATGGTTTTGCCGCCAGCTTTTTTGATTTTTAATTCTATTTCCTCGTCGGCGCAAAGAAAGTTATAATCTATTATATCCTCGGGTTCTGTTCCGTTAATACTTATGAGCAAATCATCGACAGAAATTTTTAGCTCCTCGGCAATACTAAAAGGTACTATGCCCTGAATAGCTACACTCATTAAAAGTCGCTCCTTATATTCAGTAAATAGTATTATACCACAATATAAAATTAAATAGAAGTTATTTAGATAATAATTATCTGCAGATAATAAAACTGCCGCAAATTTTTTAATTAGCGGCAGTTATATGTTACAAAAAATATTTTTTTATTCCTCGGCAGGGGCAGGATCAACCTCATCTGCTTCGGGCATATCCTGAGCCGTGGGCGGCTCTAAGGTAGCCTTGCGAGATAAGCTGATGCGTTTGTTTTCGGGATCGACAGACAAAACCTTGACTTCAATGATATCGCCGGGTTTGACAACATCCTCG
Source organism: Clostridia bacterium (assembly GCA_028709615.1). Classification (GTDB taxonomy): domain Bacteria; phylum Bacillota; class Dehalobacteriia; order UBA4068; family UBA4068; genus JAQVWQ01. Next base: position 2,274 of record JAQVWQ010000055.1, read on the forward strand.
GTTTTAGCCACGCGCTCCCAAGCTAATTGAGAAATATGCACAAGGCCTTCAACACCGGGTTCAACCTCTACAAAGGCGCCAAAGCCGGCTGTACGCATCACCTTTACCTGAATAATGCTGTCTTTGGGGTATTTTTCGGCCGCAACCGACCAAGGATTGACAATCAGTTGTTTTAAGCCCAAAGAAACTTTTTCGTTTTCTTTATCGACGCCCAAAACCATCACATCAATTTCATCGCCTTCTTTAAGTATATCAGAAGGCTTATTGACTCTGTACCAAGCCATTTCGGAAACATGGAGCAGGCCGTCAACGCCGCCGATATCAACAAAAGCACCAAAACTGGTTAAACGACGGACAACGCCCTTGATGGTTTGTCCCTCGGCCAAATTGGCCCAGGTTTCGGCCCGTTTGGCACGAGCCTCCTCACGCAAGACAGCTTTTGCGGAAAGCACCAGCTTATGGCGGCTTCTTTCGCATTCAAGAATTTTCATTTTTAAAGTTTTACCAACAAATTCTTTTAAATCTTCAACATAGCTGTTACTTGCCAAAGCCGCGGGCACAAAACCGCGAATACCGACATCAACCAGCACGCCTCCGCGAACTGTATCAACAACGGGGCCTTCGATTGTTTCGTTATTTTCACGCATCGCGGCCAGTTTATCCCAAACAAGCTCTTGATCGATACGCTTTTTGGAAAGCATGGGGTAGCCCTCTTTGTTTTCACGGCGCACAACAAAAACATTGATTTCGTCGCCGACATGAAATTTCTCAGTAATATGGGCGGCTTCCTCGTCAATTAATTCAGAGGAGGGTAAAACGCCTTCGGATTTGGCACCGATATCGACTAAAAGCTCATCGGGCTTGACCTGAACAATAACACCCTTGACTCTTGCGCCAGCATGCAGTTGCTTTATCTCAATATCGTAGGGGTCAGCCATAGCTTCTTCCATGAGATTTACGCCGTCCTCCGTTTCTGATGTTTCCGGTACTTCCGGTGCTGCAAATTCAGCCGCTTCTTGGTTGGCTGCTTCCGCGGCTTCCTCTACGATGTTTGCTTCATCTTTGATAACTTCTTCAACAACATTCACTTTTTGCTCATCCGACATTTTTTTAAAAACCTCCTTGATTATCCAGTCAGGAGTAGATGCTCCTGCCGTAATACCTATATGCTCCGCTCCTGCCAGCATCTCGGGGAGGATCTCAACGGCGCGTTCCACCAAATATGAAGGAACTCCGGTCTTGTTACAAAGCTTGAGCAATTTTTGCGTATTGGCACTCGACCTGCCGCCGATAACCAACATCACATCAACCTGCTTGGCAAGGTTTAAAGCGGCTTGCTGGCGATCGCTTGTGGCCTTGCATATTGTGTTGTGCAGGGTAAAATCGCTTGTCTTACGCTCAAGCAATTTGGATATAATATATAAATCCTTTTCGATTTGTGTTGTTTGCGAAAGTAAAACTGCCTTATTAAAGTGGCCTAAAGCCTCGGCCTCGTCGGCATTGGCTACCACAAAGGCTTTTTGCGCTGGTGTTGCCTCACTTAAAAAACGACCGACCACACCTTTGATTTCCGGATGGTTTTTATCGCCGAAAACGATCAAATCGGCACCGCTTGTCGCAGCAGCGGCTGCTAAGCTTTGAGCCTTTTGCACCAAAGGGCAAGTTGCATCAAGAATTTGCCAGCCTAAAGCTTTAGCCTCGGCTATTTTTTGCGGGGCTGCTCCGTGCGAGGGCAGCAACAATACAGACGGCCTGACCGCAGATAAATCGTCTAGGGGAATAACGCCCCGCTCTTGCAAGCGGCTGACCTCTTGCGGATTATTGATTAAAGGACCGATCGTATAAACAGTCTGATTTTTTGCAGCTTCTAAAGCTAATTGCAGCGTTCTTTTAACGCCAAAACAAAATCCAAGGTTTTGAGCCTTGCTGACACGCAACAGATACCCTCCTAATAACGATTAGCTAATGTATGTTCTCCGTAACGCAATCAATATCCTGCCAAAAAAACTGTAAAATATCTGTTTTTTATGACCGCTACTGCCTATTATCGCTATATTCTGCCAATAAATCCTGAATTTCTCTCTTTAATTTAGCCGCCGGTTCTTCGGTGCCGGCAGCTTCGGCTTTTTGCGGCAAATAAGGTTTACCGATAATAACCGTTCTGTTTTTTTTCCAAAAACGAAACATATCCTGAGAATTAATAATAGCACAGGGCACGATTTGCGCCCCGCCGCGCATAGCGATAAAAACGCCGCCTGATTTAAAATCGCCAAGCTCACCCGTGCGTACACGCGTACCCTCGGGGAAAATAGCTAAAGCCTCGTCTTTTTTTAAGTAAGTCAAGGCGGTTTTTAAAGCAATCAAATCCGCCTCACCGCGATGCAAAGCAATAACCTGCAAGCGTTTTAAAAGAAACCTTAATACGGCGTTATTATAAAAAGTGCTTTTGGCCATAAAATGCATAAAAGAAGGTACGGCCACAGCAAGCATAAACGGATCCCAAAAGCAGGTATGGTTGGCACAATAAACATATTTACCGCCCTCGGCAGGTACATTTTCTTGGCCTATGAATTTTATACCGGTCATTTTTGCCCACAAAAGAAAAATACCGCGTGCAAAACGATAAAAAGTCGGCATTATAATTTCCTCGCAGCGCAGGCAAGTATTTGTGCCTTAACTTCATCTATCGTCAGATTGGTCGAGTCAATTAAATATGCGTCATCTGCCTGCTTTAAGGGTGAATGCTGTCGATGTGAATCACGATAGTCGCGTTCGGCGATACCGGCGCGTACCTCGGCAAAATCGGCGGGCTTGCCCATATTTTGCAAATCGAGCGTGCGGCGGCGAGCCCTTTCGTCCAAGCTGGCCGTTAAATAAATTTTACATTGAGAGTCGGGAATAACATTCGTGCCGATATCCCGCCCGTCCATTACAACATTGTTTTCGGCGGCGATACGCCGCTGTTGAGCCACCAAAGCCTCGCGCACTCCCAAGTGGGCAGAAACCGGAGATGCTGCCGCCCCTACCTCGGCTGTACGAATGGCCAGGCTAATATCCTCGCCGTCACAAAAGATCCGGCAAGTATCTTCGCTGTTTTTTAATTCGATTTTAGCTTGAGAGGCAATTTCAGCCAAGGCCTCTCCGTCATCTACACCGATACCCTGGCGCAGCCCCAGCAGGGCTACGGCACGATACATCGCGCCCGTATCTATATACAAATAACCTAATTCTTTGGCAATCAATTTGGCAACAGTGCTTTTGCCCGCTCCTGCGGGGCCGTCAATAGCAATGGATTTTTTTGTCATCAGCTGCTCCTTAAATATTAATATCCGCCAACAGCCCGGTGGGCAATGCCGATTGTAACATCATCAAGATGAATCATACCAATAGCGCAAAAAACAGCTACACATACATGCTCGCCGTAGCGGGCAATGCCGATTTTTCCGCCCATATTAAGACCAATAGCAGAGCTCATCATTCTGCTGATAATTTCGTGGGTCGCTCCGGCAATAGCGCCTTCTTCAGCGTGATTGTCTTTAATTATACCTTCTCTTTTAGCTGCTACTACGGCTCTTTCGATTATTTTCGGCACAATTGCCAAAGCCTCGCCGCCAAAATCTACCGCAGCCACAAAAACACCGTCTTGCGCCAATTCGTCTTTAACCTGTTTTTCTTCTGCCCGGGTTTCGGTTAAAGCAATTTTAATGGCCCCTCTGGCTGCTGTTTTACTGCCTTGAAACTGTGCTTTATCCATATTACCTTCCTCCAATTTAGCAATAAATAAAGTTAATTAATATTATACCAAATTTTATAATAAAAATAAAGACCTATTTTTCTATTTAAAGACAATAACACCGATATTCACTGTTTTTTGCTTGATCAAAATTTGCCTTTTAAACAGCTCCGAGCGAATATTGCGGGAAATATTAACCAATTTAAAACTAAGCTGCTCACTGTATGCGCTTGTATCGATCGCTAATTCATCATCGGGATAAACGGTAGCCCGCGCCGTACCCCCCCGAAAATCGTCAACAATTTCTCCGTTACGAAGCAAATAAGCCCGCTCTAAAGAATAATTGCCGACCACGGCAAGCTCAATACTGCCGCACAGTCCGCCATCGTTTTCGCTGACCGTCAGCACCTGTGTCAATTCCTGCCCCTCTCTGCCCGCTGCCCAAGGTAAAGGCAAATTAAGCATACCGCCGACTTGTGCGGTAACAACAATTAATAATAAACAAGCTAAGAATAAGGTTACCTTAATGTCGGTTTTACTCATAAAAAAACTCCCTTCGGCTTTAGTATTTCCTGACCAAAGGGGGTTATGCGCTTAAAATTTTTCGGGGAAGAAAAGGCGTTGCGTAGCTTCATCATGCGGTTTGCCGATAGCGTTTCCAACCAAAAAGCAGACCAGCGCCATAATAATCGCCAAGAAAATCTGATGCATTGATAAAAACTTATAGCCTGCGGCCATAGTAACGCAATATGTGGCAACACCGCCTGTCAATGAGCAAAGAGCGCCTGTTTTATTGGCTTTTGGCCAAAAAAGGCCAAACAGTAATATCCAAAAGAAGGCGGCCTCTAAACCGCCGAAGGCAAACATATTGATTTTCCAGATTACCGAGGGCGGCTCAACGGCAATCCAAAAGACCAGCAAGCCGAGGATAACAGTCAAGCCCATACTGGCCGCCGCCAAGGTTTTGTCGCTGTATTGCCTGTGCTTTTTTTCGGCTATGTTCAGGCATACATCTTTAATAACAGCCGAGGAAGCGGCAATCAACAATGACGATACTGTGGAAATTGTAGCGGCAATCGGCCCGATAATGGTTATGCCGGCCAAAACGGGATGCATGGTATGAACTATTGCGTAAGGGATAATATTGTCTATCGTGCCGCCGTAGCTTTCAACAGGGCCGGTCATAAAGCCCTTGGTTAAAATACCGACCCAGTGCATACCAAAGGTCACGATTGCAATAACAGCCGTACCGATAATCATAGCGCGGTGGAGTGATTTAGTATCCTTATAGCTTAAAGAACGCACCACAGACTGCGGCAGGGCGATAGTACAAACACCGACCAAGAGCCACTGGGTAAAGTAAAGCGTATAGGGCATTTTTCCGTCTGACAGCGGCTCAAGCATTGCGCTGTCCGTGCTTTTGATCGTATTGGCAATATTGGCCAGCCCCCCGCCTGCTTGGATAACACCGACCGACAACAAAAGCATACCCGCGATCATGGCCAGCGCGCAAAGAGTATCGGTAATGGCCACGCCGCGAAAACCGCCGACTGTAGTATATAAAACGACAATCAGCCCAAAAAGAGCCAAACCGATTAAATAATCATAGCCTGTAACGGCCTCAAAAAGCTTGGCGCCTCCAACAAATTGAGCTACCATAGTGGCGGAAAAGAAAATAACGATCACGCAGGCGGCCAGATTAGCCAATAGATCCGACTGATAGCGGCGGCGGATTACATCAACAACGGTTACGGCATTGATCTTACGGCCAATAATGGCCATTTTTTTACCAAAAATCCCCAAAACCAAAAAAATAACCACAACTTGTACCATAGCCATATACAGCCATCCGTAGCCGATATTCCAAGCCTGCCCCGGTCCGCCGACAAAAGAACTGACCGAACTGTAAGTAGCCACGGTTGTCATAGCCAAAACAAAGCCGCCTAAACGCCGCCCGCCGATAAAATATTCTTTAATAAAACCGCCTTCGTGACGAGCCGCCTGACGACGAACATAAATGCTGATAAAGAGCATCAACAGCAAAAACAGAGCTACCGGCAGAAGACCAATAATATTATTCATCGGCTTCTTCTCCCTCTGCCTGCAAGCTCATATTCTTAAAAACCTTTTTACTTAAAACAACAGCAATTATCAAGGCAATTACGGCCGTACCAAAGCAGCCGGCAAAGGCCCAAAGCGGCATATAAAAGACAGTAACCTCAACCCCCGCCAGACCAAAACCGGCTAACAGCCAATAAACGACAACTATCAGTAAGGCAAAAGCCGTCGCTTTAGCCTCTTTGTTGATTTGTAAAAATTTTTCTTTTTCGTTCATCCGTTTTACCCTCCTACAATAAAATTTAATAATCAATGACCTAAGCAGGTGTCGCATATTTTATCTGTATTACCAGTTCGCCGCTTTGTGTTAATTTATAAACCGTAAGCGGCGAGTATTCGCCTGTAACCCAGGTAATCAGTTCCGCTATGCCGTCGGCATCTAGATCTGCCAGCACAGGATAACAGCGTGGACTGGCGCTGCATTCGCCGATTGCATAAACAGGATAAGGATGAACTTTACCGTCCTTGCCATACTGATATGTTAAAAAGCCGATATAAACCTCTTCTTTTAAGCCGTCCTCCGCATTGACGTAGCTTATATAGACATCTTTTTCTATATTTATAGGATTTTGGTCATTTGTCAGACCCCATATTATTGAATAAAGTTCCTGTGTACGCCCGTCTCCCCAAAACAATGTTGTTATTGAATAAATAGTAGTAGTATCAGCATCAGGCGTGCCGATTTCCATCTCAGACCCCCTGGTATTTGCATAGTAATTATTGCAGGCCGTGACAATATATTCATCAAGCCCGTCTTTATCTAAATCAAAAGCCCAAATGTCTGTATAAACAATCGGCGTTTCCACCCTATTGTTGTTCCAAGAATCAAATATATTTTTATAGTATTTATCCCATATTTTATGCTCCGGAAGAGTACCTTTTTCTGTATCTTTGTAAATATATCGCACTTCTGCCGGAGATGCCTCCCAGCTGCCGGATAATGCTATTTTATTAGCAACAATATCCGATGCCGTGTAGTCTATCGAATGGATATGGCAATCGTCAGGTTTGGTGTTAGTATAGCTTTTAGCACTATCAATCGCATCGAAATACCAAATTTCTTCGTCAGAATCGTTTTGCATCCGCTGAACGCCCTCTGTTACAACGCTTACAGGCAGCCAAGTGTTACCCCAGCTTAACCAAGCAGATGAAGCATTTGCATATTCGCCGGCTGTCGTTGTCGAATCGGCTGTGCTTTCTTCGTTGTTTATTTGTTCATTTTCCGTATTCTGAGAGTATGAATTTGAGCATGAACAAAGCAAGCTGATTGACATAACAACCGTCAAGATACATAATATTTTTTTCATAATTAACACTCCGCATTTAAAATAATATCCTGTTATACTGCCTAAATTATATCATATGCCAATTGATATTTCAATTTGATATCTTTTAAATAAAATAAAAAAGTACGAAGATTCATCAACAGACGAATCTTCGTATT
>JAQVWQ010000002.1 GCA_028709615.1 Clostridia bacterium
GTTTCTTCGATTTTTTCTGCTAATTCCGGTAAAGAAAACTGATTACGGCGCAGGCCCTGACAAATTTCTTTATGCTGCTTTTCCGTTGCCAAAAGCAGCAGCGGCTTACCTTCGGCACCGCCAATCAAAACATCTCTATGCAAAACAGCTTCAGCGCCTTTAGAAAGAGCCAGTTGTTTCACGATATTAGCGGCAGGTAAGGACAGGCCGGAAATCTCTAATGGATAAATAATAGCTTTTTTCACCATCAGTTCAATGCCCTGCGGACTGGCCCCGACTTCCATAAGCTTAGCTCTGACTTCGCGCTCTCTCCTTAATGGGCAATAATCTACCGTTAATACCATTTTTACATCCTCCTTCTAAAAATTTGGCCATTGGCTTTTTGGTATAGCTACCAATAAAGCAGGTGCATCCGATCCGTCAGGAGTAATATAACTGATAGTATGCTTCTGGCCGGCCTTAAGATAGCCAACGACTCCGGCAGTTCTGTGAAAGCTGTCGGCTTTGTTATATGTAGAATAAACATTACAAGCTTCGCCGTCGAATAGCAAAACTCCTTTAAATATTATGCCACGCGGATTTAATAATAACCCCATATCCACAGGGGCGGTTACGGTAATCGTCTGCCAAACTCCGTAATTTCCGTTATTGACAACCCTTTCTCCGGTTGGTGCGTCCAAACCCGTAACAAAATAGTTTTCATAGGCATCTGCTCTGCCCAAAATGATCTTTTCCGCCTCTTTGCCGCTAAAATTCACAGAAATATCGAATTTTGCCTCATCAAAGGTACCGCGGGCATGTACGCTTTCTTTATTTAACTGGGTTAAATACTTATAATCATCAACACTTGCCGTCGGCGACATTGCACAGACCAAAATTTGCAATTGCCCTTCTGTATAAAAATCATAAAAACCCGTTACCGTATCCCCGCTTTTAATAGCAATATCATTAGTGTTTACCAATACGCTTTGATAAGGCTGCAAAATAATTTCTCGGCCTTCAGCGCCTGATGTTAAATAGTATTCGGCAGCCTTTTGTCCTACCTGTAAAATATCCCAAGAAGGCCCGGCGCTACCGGTATGCCCTAAACGAACGGTAATTGTTTCGGCATTGGGATTATTAAGAATAATATTGACTTGAACACGCTCGCTCATACCATTACTATGGTGATAATGCAAAACCGCATCCCCGCAAACGGTATCACTGTACAAAATCCCATACTGCATTATTTTTTCGGGATTATTACTGGAAAGCAATTTGACAGGCAATTTTGCAAAAGAATTAATTTGAGCTGTTGCCAACTGATTAAAATTAATGTTTTTTAAATTCAAATAGGTTTCCCCAAGCAATAAATCAGAAAAGCGGAATTGCGCCTCCGAATTGCTAACACCGCTTCTTACTGTGACAGGCAAAGCAACAGGTTCGCTCCATTGGCCGACACCATCCTTAACCTTAAGTGTAACGGTATATTTGTCATCGGAAAAAAACGCACGCGGCTTGCCGTTAACGCTCCTTAATACACCGTTTTCCATCCAAGAATAACTCCACGCTTCTTCAACAATATCTTCCCAGACCTCGTTTTCGATGCGATAGCTAAAATCCACCTTATTACCGATAGAGGGGTTTGTGTGATACGGTTCGGATAAAACCAGATTTTTTACCTGCGGAGGGTTATTGGCAATAGTGGTTAAAGTGCTCTCAGTCCAATCGCTCCAGACACCGGCTGAGTTCTGTACAGCCATTTTTACCTTATATGTACCGACGGGCAAGCTATCTATTGTCGCCTGTAAATTGGTTGTCGGCAGCACGCCGCCTTCCGTAATCACCTTCCACTTGCGGGCAACCAGCTCAAGGCCGCCGGGATCATGGCTTTCATCATAATAATCAAGCTTTTGACCGCGTGTTATCGTATTAAAATAAATACCGGCCACCGGCTTTTGAAGATTTGTTTCGCCTGGTTGTTGATCCGGCGGTATTATGGTAATTTTCTTCTCAGCCGCGCTGTAATTAACAGTACAGTTTAGCATTTCGGCTATCAGGCGCAAAGGGACATAAGTATAGTCGCCAACCAGCTTCGGGGCAATCGGCATCGCATACTCCTGATCTTGAGCAACCACCTTGCCGTTTGATAAATATATCATTATACGGTTGCCGTTTGCCGCTACTTCCACCTGCTTGTTAATACCGTCATAATTCACAACTCCGCCCAAAATATCCTCGCAAACAACGCGCAAAGGCAGCATTGTAACTCCCTTTTCAATAAAAGGAACCGTCGGTAAAGTTATTGCCGTTCCGGCATTAATTGCCTTATTACTATTTAAGTATAAAACAACATCGCGATCCGCTGCTAAAGCCGTAACAGTACAGCAGACAAAAAATAAAAGCGCCGACAGCGCACCCAAAAAATATTTTTTCATAATAAAAAACACTCCTTTATAAGATGTTTATACAAAGAAGACTGAATGACAATATAAGATGTTCCGAACAATATTAATATTATAGAAAAAAGCCCGTCTTGCCAAAGCAAAACGGGCTTTTTGCACAAAATAAATACTTAAAAATTACTCCTCAACAATAGCTCCGGTAGGGCAAGCATCGGCGCAAGCGCCGCAGCCGGTGCATTCATCAGCATTGATGCTGTAGATGTCACCCTCAGAAATAGCGTTAACGGGACATTCGTCAATGCAGGCGCCGCAGGCGATGCATTCATCGGTAATTTTATATGCCATGTTCTCCGTACACCTCCTTCCGTAGTAATTATATGTGTAGCTGTTATTTTACGCATAACACAACCATATTGGGGTGTACTTAAACCTCCATAATCTCCGCTTCCTTTTGTTTAAAAACCTCATCCAAACGAGAAATTTTTTTATCGGTAAGCTTTTGAATTTCATCAAGCCCCCGTTTGCCTTCATCTTCGGGAATTTCCTTCGCGGATTCCAGTTTTTTAATTTGATCATTAACATCACGACGAATGTTACGAATTGCCACCTTAGCTTCTTCTGTCTTCTTAGAGCAGGTTTTAACTAATTCTTTGCGGCGCTCCTCTGTCAGCTGCGGTATAGCTATACGAATTACAGTGCCGTCAGAATTGGGGTTAATACCTAAATCAGATTTTAAAATTGCTTTTTCAATAGCGGAAATCAAGTTTTTATCCCAAGGCTGAATAACAATTAAACGAGGCTCGGGGCAGGAAATATTTGAAGTTTGATTGATGGGAGTTGGTGTACCGTAATAATCAACCATAATCTTATCCAACAAAGCAGGGTTAGCCCTGCCTGCCCTCAAAGTGGAAAATTCTTTCCTTAGATTTTCAATGGTTTTATCCATGCGTTCTTCAGCGTCCGCTAAAATAGCTTTAAGCATTAGTTTCGCCTCCCAAATAAGTACCGATATTCTCACCGCAAACTGCGCGGCGGATATTGCCTTTTTCGTTGATATTAAATACAATCAAGGGTATCTCATTATCTTTACATAAGGACGCGGCTGTGGAATCCATCACTTTTAAGTTCATATTCAAAACATCCATATAATTTAAACGGTCAAATTTTTTGGCATTGGGGTTTTTGTTCGGATCGCTGTCATAAACGCCGTCAACCTTTTTTGCCATTAAAATAACCTCAGCCTTCATTTCGGCGGCTCTCAGGGCGGCTGTGGTATCAGTCGAAAAATAGGGATTGCCGGTACCGCAGGCAAAAATAACAATAATGCCCTTTTCAAGATGGCGTATGGCGCGCAGGCGAATATAAGGTTCGGCTATCTCGCGCATTTCTATGGCTGTTTGAACGCGGGTTTCTACTCCGTGCTGCTCAATGGCATCGCGCAGAGCCAAGGCATTTAAGGCTGTTGCCAGCATACCCATATAGTCGGCTGTAGCCCTATCCATACCCCTGGCACAGCTTCCGGCTCCGCGCCATACATTGCCGCCGCCGACAACAACAGCGATTTGTACGCCCATCTGCTGAACTTCAACAATCTGTTCGGCAATAGTAGCAATCGTTTCGTTATCAAAACCAAAATCTTTATCTCCGGCCAGCGACTCACCGCTGATTTTTAAAACAAGCCGTTTGTATTTAGGTTCCATATATTAAGCGCGCCACTCCTTCACCCAGAAAATATGCATTTTCCTATTCTCTGCTATCGATAGAAAGTCCTGCCGCAAGAAAACGATTTTATCAGTCTTTTTTTGTTAAAGCCGCTACCTCTTCTGCTAAATTACATTCTTTCTTTTCCATCCCCTCACCGACCACAAAGCGGGAGAAACGGCGAATAGAAATATTTTCACCGATTTTAGCAATTTTTTCATTCAACAAATCAGCGATGGTTTTATCTCCGTCTTTAACAAAAGGCTGCTCCATAAGGCAAATTTCTTTATAGTATTTATCAATACGGCCGACAACCATTTTTTCAACAATGGCAGCGGGCTTGCCTTCGTTTAAAGCCTGCGCCTTTAAAACCGCAGCTTCTCTTTCAATATGCTCAGAGGGTACTTCCTCACGGCGAACATACTCGGGAGCGGCAGCGGCAATTTGCATTGCCACATCGTGGCAAAAATCTTTAAATTCGGGGTTTTTGGCCACAAAATCAGTTTCGCAGTTAACCTCAACCAAAACGCCAATTTTACCGCCGGCATGGATATAAGCCTCAACAAGACCCTCAGAGGCAATTCTGCCCGCTTTTTTAGCAGCAGAAGCCAGGCCTTTTTCTCTTAAAAAGTCAATGGCTTTTTCAATATCGCCATTAGTTTCAGTCAGGGCTTTTTTACAGTCCATCATACCGGCGCCGGTTCTCTCTCTTAATTCCTTAACATCACTTGCTGTAATAGCCATATTTTATCCTCCTTTATTTCGCTTAAAATTAAGCCTCAATCGCTGTTTCAGTCCGAACAGTCTGCGCTGCCTCGGTCTCGGCGTTTAAAGCGTTTTCAACCGCATCCTGACCTTGACGGGCCTCAATAACGGCATCAGCCATTTTAGATGACAAAAGTTTAACGGCACGAATGGCATCATCATTGCCGGGGATAACATAATCAATTTCATCGGGATCACAGTTAGTATCAACAATAGCCACAATCGGAATGTTTAAACGGCGTGCTTCGGCAATAGCGATTCTTTCTTTGCGGGGATCGACAACAAAAAGTGCGCCGGGAGTTTTTTTCATATCTTTGATTCCGCCCAAAAAGCGCTCGAGCTTAACCATTTCGCCCTTTAACTGAGAAACCTCTTTTTTGGGCAAGACATTAAAGGTACCGTCTTCTTCCATTTTTTCTAAACGACGAAGATAATTGATTCTCTTTTGAATTGTATTAAAATTAGTCAGCATACCGCCGAGCCAGCGTTCGTTAACATAAAACATACCGCAGCGTTCGGCCTCTTCTTTAATGGAATCCTGAGCCTGTTTTTTAGTGCCGACGAACAAGACGGTTTTACCGTCCTCAACAACTGAACGCAAGAAATTATAGGCCTCATCTACTTTGTGAACGGTTTTCTGCAGGTCAATAATGTAGATGCCGTTTCTTTCGGTAAAGATATACTTTGCCATTTTGGGGTTCCAGCGACGAGTCTGGTGTCCGAAGTGAACACCTGCTTCTAAAAGTTGTTTCATAGAAATTACTGCCATTTTGTACTTCCTCCTTCAATTTTTCGTTTTTTCCTCCGGTATGATTGAGGGTTTCACCGCCTGCATAAAGCAGGCACTGGGCTCGACCTGTCGATACCGTGTGTATTTTAAGCCGGGGCAAAATCCGGTGATAATGCCCCACCGTAAAACCAACAATCAGTATATCATAATATTTTTACTCTGACAAGTACTAATTATATAAAATTAACCTGTTTAATAACAAACCCCTTTTGCTTAAGCACATAAAACAAAAGGGGTAAAAGCTTTTCGATCGGTGGGGCACGATAATACGCCCTTTTATCAGGAGGTGCGTTCCATAAAAAGGGCGTTTGCGCTTATTATCGCGCCCCAACAACCTAAAGACCTCTTTACCGTTTGCTTTGTTCCCCGCCCTTGCTGTTATTTTTTACTATTTTATAATGCTTATCATAATAATTTTTAATGAATAAAACTACCGCGATCAGCAGCACCATTACAGAGGATGTAATAATCATTTGTTTATAATCGCCCTTTTGCGCTCCCGAGCCCAAATATGACCAAAAGAAGGTCGCCGGAATGCGGGAAATACCGTAAATAATAAAAAATTTTAAAGGTTTTATCGGTGTTAAACCCGCGATATGCACCAATAAATCCTTAGGAGTAAAAGGAAAAAGGCAAATGATCAGCAGGCCGATAAAACCGCGGGTGGAATTTAAGCCGGCGGTCATTTTTTGCATTTTTTCCGGCTTGATATAACGGGAAACGAACTCAAAGCCCAAATAACGAGAAATATAAAAAACAACTATCGTTCCGGCCATAATTCCCAACCACGAAAACAAAAAGCCCCGCCAAATATCCCAAATATAACCGCCGGCCACAGACAGGGCATCGGGCATAACTATTACGGCTACCTGCAGCATTTGAAAAAAGATAAAGGCCGGAACGGCTATGGCTTCAAAAGAAAGGATATAATCCCGCAGTGCTTCGATATTGTCGGTGTTTTTCATAAGCCCGGGCAGGTAATAAGCGGCAATGCCAAGACTGATCAAAATTGTTATTATAAACAAAATAAATTTACGAATTACCTTATCGCCCGCCCAGCGGCGCAGCTTTTGTCCAAAGCCTTCGTTCACAGCCTGTCCCTACTTTCTTAAAATACAAAAGCCCGTAAGCGTTTGGCTCACAGGCTTTTTTAGCTTCTGGCTTATAAAATAAACCTGCTTAAATCGTAATCCTGCGTAATTTCCGCCAACTTACATTCAACAAGTTCGCGGTCGATAACCACTTTACCAAAGTCAGCCTCCGGCGCCTCAAACAAATAATCTTCCAAAACTTTTTCTAAAATCGTATGCAAACGCCGCGCCCCGATGTTTTCGGTATTGCGGTTCACCTTATCGGCAAATTCGGCAATCGCAGAAATGCCGCTATCGGCAAATTCTAAATCCACACCGTCAACTTCCATTAGCTCGCAATACTGCTTAACCAAAGAATTTTTTGGCTCCAGCAAAATGCGCTTCAAGTCATTCTCGCCTAAACTGTCCAGCTCCACTCGAAGCGGAAAGCGTCCTTGCAGCTCGGGAATTAAATCGGAGGGTTTTGAAAGATGAAAGGCTCCCGCGGCAATAAATAAAATATGGTCGGTTTTAGCAAGGCCGTATTTAGTCATCACCGAACAGCCTTCAACAATCGGCAAAATGTCGCGCTGTACCCCTCCGCGAGATACATCAGGACCGTGGCCTCCGTCTTTACCCGTTATTTTATCAATTTCATCAATAAAGACAATGCCGGACTGCTCTGCGCGTTTAATGCCCAAGGAGTTGACCTCGTCAGTATCAATAAGCTTTTCTGCTTCCTCCTGTGTCAAAATTTTACGCGCCTCGGCTATGGACACCTTACGCTTTTTCTTTTTTTTGGGCATAATGCTGCCTAATATGCCCTGCATATTCATACCCATTTCGTCCATACCGTCACCCAAGCCAAAGATCGGGGCCTGACTTTCCTCAACTTCAATTTCTACTGTTTCGTTATCCAGCTCACCATTGGCTAAGCTTTGCCGCATTCTTACACGGCGTTGACGCAGTTCCCGTTCTTTTTCTTTTTCCTTTTCGTAATCGTTGGTAGCTTCGGTATCTTCGTTATCATCAATATTGCCGCCCCAAAAAGCAGAAAAAGGGTTGCCGGCTGAAGATTTTCTGTTTTTAGAAGGTAAAGGAGCCAATATATTTAAAAGACGCAAATCGGCCGCCGCCGCGCCTTTTTCTCTCATTTGCTCCATCTTTTCTCCTCGTACCATTCTGATAGAGGTTTCCACCAGGTCGCGAATGATCGATTCAACATCGCGCCCCACATAACCGACCTCGGTAAACTTAGTAGCCTCAACTTTAATAAAAGGCGCTTCCACCAGTTTTGCCAGGCGGCGGGCAATTTCTGTTTTACCCACACCCGTCGGGCCGATCATAATTACATTTTTAGGCTGAACATCCTCCTGCATAGCTTCATCAAGCTGTTGACGACGGTAACGGTTGCGCAGCACTACGGCAACACAGCGTTTGGCATCGGCTTGCCCGATAATATATTTATCCAGTTCGGCAACAATTTGTCTGGGTGTTAACTCTTTCAAGGTCGCGCCTCCTTTACAGTTCCTCAACAGAAATATGATTATTAGTATAAACACAAATCTCCCCGGCTATGCCCAAAGCCTCGCGGACAATTTCCGCAGCGGTCAGCTGTGTATTGCGGGCTAAAGCACGGGCGGCGGCCAGGGCATAATTACCTCCCGAACCGATTGCCGCTATATCGTCGTCGGGCTCCACAACCTCTCCGTTACCGGAAATAATCAAAATCTTGTCGCGGTTAGCCACGATCAGCAGGGCTTCCAGCTGACGCAAAAACTTATCACTGCGCCATTCTCTTGCCAAATCGACGGCAGCCCGCTCCAGCTTGCCGCGGCTTTCTTCCAAACGGCCTTCAAACTTCTCAAACAAAGTAAAAGCGTCTGCCACCGAGCCGGCAAAACCGGCAACAACCTCGCCGTGATAAAGACGGCGCACCTTTTTAGCTGTTTTTTTCATAATTGTAGCATTACCGAATGTTACTTGACCGTCACCGGCGATAGCCACCTTGCCGTCCTTTCGGCAAGCTACTATTGTTGTGCCTCTTAATTCCATATTTTTGTTCCTTTCTACGCTCTGGGATGCGTTTTGTCATAAATTGACTTTAATCGGTTCTTGGTAACATGAGTATAAATCTGAGTGGTGCTTAAATCGGCATGCCCCAAAAGCTCCTGCACAGCCCGCAAATCCGCACCATTTTCCAATAGATGGGTCGCAAAAGTATGGCGCAGGGCATGAGGGCTTATGTGCCGGCAGACAGCCGCCTGCTCTACATATTTATTAAGAATGTTTCTGATACTGCGATCGCTGAGACGGCCTTTGTTTTTATTTAACAGCAAAGGCGCAGCCCCTTGATAAGACAGGCCCGCTGCCTCGCGAGCATTTAAATATTCCTTAATTGTATAAAGAGCTATTTCTCCTAAGGGTGCTAAACGCTCTTTGTTACCTTTACCGATAACGCGAATGTAGCCGGCCGTAAAGTTAATACTATTGACATCGGAGCTTACCAGCTCTGAAACACGCAGCCCCGCTCCGTAAAGCACCTCTAAGGCTGCTCTGTCCCGCTTACCGGCCAGCGTATTTAAATCAGGAGCATCAAGCAAGGCCTCCAGTTCATCATAATAAAGAAATTCGGGTAAATGCTGCTCTTTTTTGGGAGAATTAACAACGGAAGGTACATTCTTTTG
This sequence comes from Clostridia bacterium, assembly GCA_028709615.1. Taxonomy (GTDB): domain Bacteria; phylum Bacillota; class Dehalobacteriia; order UBA4068; family UBA4068; genus JAQVWQ01. The sequence continues at coordinate 9,398 of JAQVWQ010000002.1, forward strand.
AACAAGCCCTTCACGACACAAAAAACGAAAAAATGAACGGGTTGCCGAAAGATGACGCCCAATGCTGCTTTTTTGCAAACCGCTCTTTTGCAGTAAGGCCAAATAACGGCGCATAGCCGCTAAGTCAACGGCAGCGATATCAATGGCATTACGGCTTGATAGACCTTGGTCTGCCAATAAAAAATCAGCAAAGCTCAGCAAATCGCTTTGATAGCTTTTAATTGTCAGCTCCGAAGCATTTTTTTCTAATGATAAATAGCGCAAAAAGCGACCAATCAGCTGTTCCACAATCTGTCACCCTTTGAGCATAACACGCCAATATGAACAACTATTGTAAGATATATGGCAGTTATGCTTAATTTATATGCCGGCAAAGCCGCTGTCATTCATTCAAAAGCCTGGCGGTTCTTTTCAATAAAGCCCTGTAATTCTTGCAAAGCTCTTTGAGCCAACAGTAAATTTTTTTGTTTGCGTTGGTTTTTTTCTATTTTTATAGGGGGAAATAAGCCAAAATTAACATTCATTGGCTGAAAAGCTCCGCCGGGTATGCTTATATAGCGTAATAAACTGCCCAAGGCTGTTTGCTCGGGAAAAATCAATGGCTGTCGCTTTTTGGCGGCTTCTGCTGCGTTTATACCGGCAGCAAGTCCGGCCGCCGCGCTTTCCACATAGCCCTCAACGCCTGTAATCTGTCCGGCAAAAAACAGCTCCGGCCGAGTTTTTAAAGATAAATCAGCTTGTAAAAGCTGCGGTGAATTGATGTAAGAGTTACGGTGCATCGTGCCTAAGCGGGCAAATTCGGCCTGCTCTAAACCGGGTATCAAAGTAAAAACCCGTTTTTGCTCGCCATGGGTCAGCCTTGTTTGAAACCCGACCATATTATACAAGCTGGCGGTGGCATTATCACTGCGAAGCTGCACAACGGCATATGGCTCCGTACCGTCCGGCCTTTTCAGTCCAACTGGTTTTAATGGGCCAAAACGCATTGTATCAAGCCCGCGTTTTGCCATTGCCTCAATCGGCATACAGCCTTCAAAAACCTTTTCGTTTTCAAAATCATGCAAGGGATGTAATTGGGCAGTCAACAGTTCTTCGTAAAAACGCAGGTATTGACATCTATCCATCGCACAGTTTAAATAATCCGCGCCCTCGCCCTTATCATATCTGGAGGCAAAAAAAGCTTTGCTCATATCAATGCTTTCGGCAAAAACCAACGGCGCAATGGCATCATGAAAAAACAAGGCCTTGCTGCCCACCAGTTTGCCGATCTGCTCCATTAAGCCCTCAGAAGCCAAAGGGCCGGCGGCAATTATCACGATACCGTCGGGAATAACCGTAACCTCTTGGCGTATCAGCTGAACAAGCGGTTGTGCTGTCAGGGCTTCTTCAATAAAAAGAGAAAACGCCTCCCTGTCGCAGGCTAAAGCCGCGCCCGCGGGGACGCGTGTCGCATCGGCCGCCCGTATAATTAACGAGTCAAGGCGGCGCATTTCTTCTTTGAGCAAACCAACGGCATTTTCCACTGAAGAAGCGCGCAAGGAATTGCTGCAGACCAGTTCGGCTAAATTAGCTGTGGTATGCGCAGGAGTCATTTTTTGCGGGCGCATTTCGTACAAAGTAACGGGAAGCCCCCGTTTGGCAAGCTGATAAGCTGCTTCACAACCCGCTAAACCGCCGCCGATAACAGAAACCGCATTCATTGTTTTTTCGCTGCCTTTTTACTTGTTGTGGTTTTGCCCGTCTTTTTGCCGGTGGTCTTCTTTGCCGCAGCAGGCTTTTCTTCCTTTTTTACGGCCTTTTTAACCTTTTTATTTTCGTTGGTAGGGCAATCGCTATTGGGGCAAACCAACTGGCTTTTACCTCCGCGGAAAGTTTTTTGAGCTAATTGAGTGCCGCAAGCAGGACAAAGCTCTTCAACAGGCAGATCCCAGGAGATATATTTACATTCGGGATAGTGGTCGCAGCCGTAAAAGAGCCGTCCGGAACGGCTTTTTCGCTGAACAATCTGACCGCCGCAGGCTAAGCATTTAACATTGGTTGCCGTAACGATAGGCTTAGTGTTACGGCATTCGGGAAATCCGCTGCAAGCCAAAAAACGACCGTATCGCCCCATCCGGTAAACCATCGGCTTGCTGCATAGTTCACAAATATCGCCGCTTTCCTCCGGCGCAATCTGCACCTTACTGATCTGTTCCTCGGCGTTTTCTAAGGTCAGGCTGAAAGGGCCGTAAAAATCAGCCAAAACCTTAGCCCAAGCCATTTCGCCTTCTTCGACAAGGTCTAAATTGCGTTCCATATCGGCGGTAAATTCCACATCAATAATATCCTTAAAATGCTCTTTTAATAAATCAACCACCACAGTCCCCAGCTCGGTTGGGAAGAAAACCTTTTCCTCCCGCACTACATAGCCGCGAGCTAAAATAGTGTCAATAATCGGTGCATAGGTGCTGGGACGGCCAATACCCAATTCCTCAAGAGCTTTAACCAGAGAGGCCTCGCCATAACGGGCGGGCGGCTGAGTAAACCGTTGGCTAGGCAGGTGTTTAATAAAATCAAGCTTTTGACCCTGCGTCACCGGAGCCAATACTCCGTCAAATTCATCTTTATCGTTTTCTTCTTTATTTTCGGCATAAACCTGTGTAAAGCCCGCAAACTTCAGCACCTCGCCGCTGGCGCGGAAAAGGCAGTTGCCCGCTTCAACCTCAATGGTTGTCACATCATAAACGGCATTGCTCATTTGGCTGGCGACAAAGCGTTCCCAAATCAGCTTATAAAGCTTGTATTGCTGGGCAGATAAATAAGGCTTAAGAGAAAGCGGCGTTCTTTCTACAGAAGTAGGTCTTATCGCCTCATGCGCATTTTGTATTTTCCCCTTAACCGCAAAAACATTAGGCTTATGAGGAACAAAATCAGCCCCGTATTTATTTAAAATAAATTCACGGGCAGCGGCTTGCGCCTCATCGGAAATCCTGACCGAGTCGGTACGCATATAGGTAATTAAGCCCGTCACCTGCCCGGCAACATTAATGCCCTCGTAAAGCTCCTGTGCGGTTTTCATAGTCTTTTTGGCCATCATGCTTAAGCGGCGGTTAGCCTCCTGCTGCAAGCCGGAGGTAGTAAAAGGCGGAGGCGCAGGCTTTTGTTTTTCTTTGGCGGTAACAGCAGATACAATATATTGCTGTTCAGCCAAATAGGCCAGGATTTTATCCAATGCTTCTTTATTGGCTATTTTAGCTTTTTTGCCGGCGATTTTGGCCAGCTTAACAGTCAATCTATCCTTGCCGGCAGCAAGCTCAGCCAAAAGCAGCCAGTATTCTTCCGGCACAAAGCTCTTAATTTCCTCCTCGCGATCACAAATCAAACGCACGGCCACCGATTGCACACGGCCTGCCGATAAACCTTTTTTAACCTTTTTCCATAAAATCGGACTGATTTTATAACCGACCAAACGGTCTAAAATACGCCGCGCCTGCTGAGCCTCAACGCGATCCATATCAATTGGATGAGGTGTTTTTACCGCCTTTTTAACCGCGCTGTCGGTAATTTCATTAAACTCAATCCGGCAGTTCTCATTATCAATTTTAAGGTATTGTTTTAAATGCCAGGCAATTGCCTCGCCCTCACGGTCGGGGTCGCTGGCCAGCAAAACACGGTCGGCTTTTTTAGCCGCATCTTTTATGGCCTTAATAGTATCACCCTTGCCGCGAATTGTCACATAATGGGGCGCAAAACCGTTGCTCACATCCACACCCAAATCGCTTTTAGGCAAGTCGCGCACATGCCCCATTGAGGAACGCACCGTATAACTCTTACCCAAAAATTTTTCAATTGTTTTTGCCTTAGTCGGCGACTCAACAATAACTAAAGTATTCATTTCAACCTCCGTTTGTGCCATATCGGTTTAGCGCCTATAATTGACGGATAATTCTTTGATAAAAATTACCGGGCAGGCGGCGAATCTCTCCGCGCGCCTCCCAAATACTTAATAAGGTTGCCAGCTTTTGCGGTTGGATATTCAACCTTTGCGCCAAAGCATCAAAATGCTGGGGGTCATTCAATAGCTGTAAAAGTTCGCTGCCGCTTTCGTTTACAGGTGTTGTCGTTTTGCTTTTTTTTGTTCTTTTTTGATAAATGTCGGGCAGGTATTCAGCAAATAAGTCGTCAACCGAAGTTATAATTGTGCAGCCCTGCTTAATCAAACGATTAGTACCGGCGCTTAAGGGAGCATTGATTGCCCCGGGTATCGCATAAACATCTCTGCCCTGCTCCAGCGCGCAATCCACAGTAATCAGGGTACCGCTTTTAACGCCCGCCTCTACAACGATCACACCGCGGCTAAGGCCGCTGATAATGCGGTTTCGCTGCGGAAAATTATAAGCAAAGGGCCCCGTGCCAAAAGGAAATTCCGTAAGTACGGCTCCGTTTTCTCGAATTTCGTGAAACAACCTTCTGTTCTCGGCAGGATAGATAACATCAAGCCCCGAGCCCATAACAGCCAGCGTTTTTCCGCCGGCCTTAATTGCGCCGCGATGAGCAACCGAATCAATACCGCGAGCCATTCCGCTGACAACCCACACGCCCTCCTGCGCCAAATTATAGGCCAAATAATCAGCGGCCTGCATACCGTAATCAGAGGCCTTGCGCGAACCGATAACAGCCAAAAGCAGCTCGTCATCTGCCGGCAATTCTCCATAGTAAAATATTACGGGCGGCGGATCATAGATTGAAGCCAAGGCTTCGGGATAATCCTCGTTTCCCAAAATCAAAAGCTTGGCAGCCGATTGCAGGAATTTATCGTAAACCCGCTCCACATCACAAAGCGCTTTAGCCGCCATTAGCTCCTCAACGGCACTTGGCGAAAAATCCGGCCGGTCGGCAAAATCGGCAAGCTGCTCCCAGGCCAACGCCAAATCCTCGCCGTATTCACGCAGCACGCGCCGCAAGCGCAATGAGGTCATTCCCTGCAAGCTGTGTAAAGCCAGCAAATATTTTATATCCATCTATTTTTTCCCCTTAAAACCGCCTTGAGCTAAAATATTGGAGGAATATGAATAAATGTTCTTTTCCTTACGGCGAGAGCGCAATAAGGCAATTCTAATTAAATCATCAAGCAGCGCGGGATAACTTTTGCCCGTGGGCTCCCACAGATAGTAAGCAAGAGAGCCGGGAATGGTATTGACCTCATTAACAAAGACCTCATCGGTATTGCTGTTTAATAAAAAGTCTATGCGGCAAACCCCGGCGCCGTCCAAGGCATTAAAGGAGCATCGGGCATAATTCTCGACATCTTGCCTCACCTGGTCAGAAATATCGGCAGGCACACGGCGTTTTGCCGCGCTCATGCCTTTAGCAATGTTACCGGAGCCGATATATTTATCCTTAAATGACAAAATCTCATCAGCCGAAAAGGGCTCCTCGCAGAAAGACAACTCCAGTTCGTTTTCAAAACCCAAAACAGAGCAGTTAATTTCCCGCAGGGGTGCTATTACCCTTTCCACAATTAAACGGCGGCTGAAGCTGGCCGCCAAATCCAAGGCGTCTTGCAGCTCCTGCCGATTGGCGGCTTTTTTTATACCTATTGACGAGCCCAAATCAGCCGGCTTGATAATAACGGGATATGCCAGTTTATTTTCGATTTTTGCAATAACGGCAGCGTTATCATCCTCCCACTCACCGGTATAAAACCACAAATAATCCGCGACAGGCAATCCGGCCTCTTTAAGAATAGCCTTCATAGCAATTTTATCCATGCCGCAGGCCGCGCCCAATACCCCGGGGCCGACATAAGGTATTCCGGTCAGCTCCAATAAGCCCTGCAAGCAGCCGTCCTCAACAAAACTGCCGTGAACCACAGGCAAAATCACATCAAGCCGTACCTCCTCGGCTTTTTTAAACAAGCCTTTTTCGGCGGGAATATCTAAACGGAAACGGCCGTGCACAGGGGCCAGTACAACAGGATAACATTTTTTTTCAAGTTCGCCCGCTTGTTGATAAAGAGCCAAATCCAACAGGGCTTCACCGCCCAGCCAGGCACCTTTTTTACTGATATATATCGGCACTGCTTGGTATTTTTCTTTGTCTAAAGCGTGAATAGCCTGCAAAGCGGAAATAATACTGACCTCATGCTCCACCGAGCGGCCGCCGAAAATCACGCCGACTTTAACTTTTTCCATGTTTGGGCCTCCTCAAGTTTATTCCGTATAGGTATCCGGCAAATCGTTTTCAAATAACACTGTATCACCGGGGACGATAATTCTTTGTAATTCTTCTCTGGCCTCTTTTAGGGTCAATGCCACAAAATAGCGTTTTTTGGGATAATTCATTTGCCGTAAACCCTCCTGCAAGGGTTCGGTAATACCGCGGCCTACCAAAATAATATAATCGCAGCATTTACAGGCATCTATGGCAAACTGACGGTTAAGCTCCTTTTGCTTATGGCCCATTTCCACCATACCGGGAGTGACCAAAATCCGTTTGCCCCCCTTAAATTTGCTCAAAACCTCCAAGGCTGCTCTGGCTCCAACAGGGTTCGAGTTAAAAGCGTCATCAAGAATATGATAACCGGCCGCGGTAGTGGTATGTGAAAGACGATGAGTAACCTGCGGCAATGTTTTAACAGCCTTGGCGGCCTCCTCCAAAGAAACCCCAAGCTGATGCGCCATCGCGACCGCACCCGTTATATTATAAACATTATGTCTGCCCAAAAGTACGGTACGGAATTCTTGTACCTGACCGTCTTTGGTATGAATATTAAAAAGGCTGCCGTTAGGGCTGTATTCGATCTCGGCGGCATAATAATCCCAGGAGTTTTTATATCCGTAACTGATTACCCGGCAACCTTCGGGCACATAATCAATGTTTTCTCTGATATTTTTATCATCAAAATTCAAAACAAGCGGAGCGTTTGGAGGCAGGCATTGCGCCAGCTCATATTTGGTTTGGATAATGGCCTGCAATGTTTTGAAGGACTCAAGGTGCTGCTCGCCTATAGAAGTAATAATGCCCATCTGCGGCACGACCAAATCGCATATTTCTTTAATGTCGCCTTTTTGCTTTGCGCCCATCTCGGCAACAAAAACCTCATGGGTCGGGCGCAAATGCTCGCGAATGGTTTTCGTCACACCCATCGGTGTATTATAGCTTTCCGGAGTAACCAAAGTATTATATTTTTTGCTTAAAATCTCACCTAAAATCATTTTTGTACTGGTCTTGCCGAAGCTGCCCGTAATACCGATCACCTTTAACCCATTAATAGAAATCACCATTTGATGCGCTTCACGCTCGTAGCCCTTGTTGATTTTGGATTCTAAGGGCATTAAAATTATATTGGCAATAACAATAAACAGCAGAGCAAAAAAGGCGCCAAAGAGCATCAGGGTAATACCGATAATAATGCGCGAGCCCATATACAATGTCGGGGCTATAGCCAGCAAAACAAAGGCTATGATCAAAATATTGGTTACGCGATTGAGTCTTTTGGCGCGCGGAGTCATAACCAATTCTTTTTTTGTTTCTTTAGCCGCATTTTTACGGTAGGTAAGGGCATTGATGGCGCAACAGAACAAAACCCACGAAAGGCCGATAATCATCGCTTTTTCGCCTTCAACAAAACGGATGATCTGAATGGCAAAAACAGGGCCCAGGTCTCGTAACAAATAAAAAGCCTTATTGACATGCTCCCAAGCCCAATTAATAAAGCGCTTGTTGCGATAAGAGTTTTGCTGCATCATATGCAAAAAGTAATAATTCTTTTTGATCAGATAAACAGCAAAACATACTACAGACAAAATCCATAATAAAGAAATATAAAGCGGCGGTGCAACAAATCCATCCATAATTAACCATTCTCCTCATTTTTCTTTTCTTTGGCAAAAAAGCTATCTAAAACCGCTAAGAATTGCGGCAATCGCTCCAAATATGAATAATGCCCGGCGCCCGAAAAAACCACCAAACCGGCATCGGGAATCAGTTTTTCCATCAATTGACCGTCAGCAAGCGGCGTAGCCGTATCCGCATCGCCCCAGACCAAAAGAGCGGGAACGGATATTTTTGGCAAATATTCTTTTAAGTCTTGATTAACGACCTTAACAAAAATATTTTTCATAATACCCAAAGCAGCCTTATAATCGGACGAACCGGCATTATTTTTATTGATAAAATTTTCTTTTACCTTACCTAAACCCGGTAAAGAGAGGATTTTTTTACCGGCCTTATAAGAATAAACCTTAAGATAATAATCAAAGCCGCGTTTTGGCACAATACCGGCACTGTCAACCAAAACCATCTTTAACGGCAAACCCTTTGCTCCCAGTATAATAGCTACGCGGCCGCCAAAGGAATGACCAATAATAATTGGTTTATCAATTTCCAGCTTTTTGCAAAAGCCCTCGATCAGCTCGGCATATTGAGCAACGCCCCAAATCTCGGTAGGAGCGGGAGACGCACCAAAGCCGGGAAAATCCGGCGCATAAACGGCAAAGCCTTTACTCAAGTACTCGGCTACCGGCGCAAAAGATGCGGCATCTACACCCCAGCCATGTAAAATCAACAACGGATAACCGCTGCCGGCCTGGTAATATATAAGCTCTGTTAAATTTGCACCTACCGAAATCAGAATTTGCTTTTGCTCAAAGCCGTCCATAAAAACCCCTTAAATTTTGCGATAATTCATTCATATTTCTAGCTAATAAAATAAATTCCTTCTTATTACTAAAAAATAATTAAATACAAGCACCGCAAAAGCGCTTGTATTTATTTACCGGCAAATAAAAAATATTTATTATGTATAATTTATGCCATTTATTATTATACTATTCGGCGCTTACTCTTCTGTACTGCAAGGCTTCGGCCATCTCCTCCACCCCTATTAAATCTTTAGCCGACAAATCGGCAATCGTCCGCGCTACCTTCAAAATTCGATCATGGCTGCGTGCCGACAAAGATAATTGCGCAAAGGCCGCCTTGAGCAGCTCGCCGGCTTCCTCATCTAATTTACAGTATTTTTGCAGCTGCCGTCGTTCCATAAAGGCATTACAGGTGGTTTTAGTGCCAACAAAGCGTTGCTGTTGTATTGCCCGGGCCTTAATAACCCTTTGACGAATCACAGCGGAGCTTTCGCCCGCCCGTTGCGAAGAAATCTCACCGTATTGAACGCGCGGTACTTCAATATGAATATCGATCCTGTCCCATAAAGGGCCGGACAATTTATTTAAATAACGCTTAACCGCATACATTGTACAGGTACATTCCTTAACGGGATCCCCGCGATAACCGCAGGGGCAAGGGTTAAAGGCTGCCACAAGCTGAAAGCTGGCAGGGTAGCTGACGCGGCCGCTGACACGGGCAATCGTAACCTCTCTGTCTTCCAGGGGCTGGCGCAAGGCTTCCAGCACATCACGATGGAATTCAGGCATTTCGTCCATAAATAAAACTCCGTGGCTGGCCAGGCTGACCTCGCCGGGGCGCGGATGAGTGCCGCCGCCGATGACAGCCGCAGAAGAAGCACCGTGATGCGGAGCGCGAAAAGGTCTTTGTGTTAATAAAGACTGGCCGCTTGTCAACAAACCGGCTACCGAATATATTTTTGTGACTTCTAAGCTTTCCTCTAAAGTCAAAGGCGGCAATATAGTAGAAAACCGTTGAGCCAACATCGTTTTACCGGAACCGGGCGGGCCGACCAGGCTCAAATTATGGCCTCCCGCGGCTGCAACCTCCAAAGCGCGTTTAGCAAAAACCTGTCCCTTAATATCACTCATATCCAAACCATCTTGAGAGGAACCTAAATTAAAAATAGTTAGGGGGTCGGTTTTAACCTGCTCAATTACCCTATCGCCACGCAAAAACTCCACCAGCTGTAAAATATTGTCCGCCCCAAACACGCGAATACCGTCAATTAAGGCCGCCTCCTCGGCATTGGCAGCAGGCAAAATAAAAGTATCCAGCTGCTCGTTGCCGCTTAAACTGTCGCCAATCGCCAAAGCACCGGAAATCGGACGCAACAGCCCATCAAGTGATAATTCTCCCGCAAAAACCGTCCGGCTAAATATTTCCGCCGCCCGCAATTGGTCGGTAGCGGCCAAGATGCCCAGGGCAATCGGCAAATCAAAAAGAGCTCCCTCTTTTTTTATATCGGCTGGAGCCAAATTTACGGTGATCCTGCGCATGGGAAAATCAAACCCACTGTTTTTTAAGGCGGCACGCACACGCTCTTTACTCTCTTTAACCGCTGTATCAGGCAAGCCGACAATATCAAAGGCAGGCAAGCCGGCAGAAATATCCACCTCTACCCGCACAATAAAGCCTTCCATACCATAAACGGCACAGCTATTGACTATTGCCAGCACCTGCTACCCCTCCCCCGGTTCAAATGGTAATCATTTTAATTTTCGCCATTATTAGGCCTATTACCTGCCTAATTATTTATTATACCACTTGAATTTACCGCAAATATATTATACAATAATATTGTATAATTTCTAGTAGAAAGGGGTATTTTTTATGGCCTCCGTTAAACCGTTTCGCGCCTTACGCTACAACTCTGCTTTGGTTGACAATTCCAAAACTGTTGCTCCTCCGTACGATGTAATCAATGCCGAGCAACAAGAAGCATTGCACAACCGCGATGAGCATAATATAATTCGTTTAGAATTGGGTAAAAAATTCGACCAAGACAACGATAACGATAACCGTTACACCAGAGCTGCAGCAACCTTTAACAAATGGCAGGATGAAAAAATATTTGTACAAGACCAAAAGCCTGCTTATTACCTATACATACAAGAATATGAGTATAACGGCTGCACCATTCGCCGCACAGGTTTTTTAGCCACAATAAAGGCAGAAGGCTATGGTCCCGGTAATGTGCTTCCTCACGAAGAAACCCTGCCCAAACATAAAGCCGACCGTTTAGCATTAATGGAGCACACCTTTGCCAATTTCAGCCCTATTTTCGGTCTTTTTAACGACCCAAACAAAACGGTTGACAAACTGCTGACAGAGGCGGCTCAAGAGCCCGTCGTTGATTTTACCGATGAGGCAGGCGTACGCCAGCAAATGTTTGTTATTGATGACGAAGCCACCTGCGCAGCCGTTGAAGCGGCTTTGTCCGACAAAAAAATTTACATTGCCGACGGACACCATCGTTACGAGACAGCCAGCCGTTTTAATAAAGAATGCTTAGCACAGGGCATTACAGGCTGTGATAGAATGCTAATGGCCTTTGTTAACCTGCACGATGAAGGCCTGCTGGTTTTCCCAACCCACCGTCTAATCAAATCCTTAGGCAAATATTGTCAACGCACATTGCTCGGGGATTTAGAAAAAATCGGTTTTAATATTGAGCTAATTAACGATTTTGCCGAGGCTAAAGCTAAAATGAATGCCGGAGGTAAGCAAATCCCTTCCTTTTTGCTTCACCTGCCGCAAAAAAGCTACCTCTTACGACTGCAAAATAAAGAGGCTGCCATAGCCACTGTTGCCCCTGGCAAACCCTTAGCCTACCGCAGCTTAGATGTTACGCTGTTACACGAACTAATTATAAGGCCGCTTTTCGGTATCGGCCCCGCCGAACTGGCAGCCGAAGGCTATTTAGCTTATACACGCAACGATAATGAAGCTTTAAAATTTGTCGATAACGGTGATTACGCCTGTTCGTTTTTAATGAACAGTACTTTGGTTTCCGAGCTTTTAGCCGTTGCTGAAGCCGGTGAAAAAATGCCGCAAAAATCCACTTATTTTTACCCAAAATTCATTTCCGGACTGGTTATCAACAAATTAAAATAACCACCATTTGCAGGTTTAATAATCGTTTTTATCTTAAACATAAATTTCTTATATCAAGCTCCCGCCCTTTACTCTTTTTTAAAGCTTACAAAAAAAGCAGCCGCATGGCTGCTTTTTTATTTGGTGGGCCCACTTGGGATCGAACCAAGGACCGACCGGTTATGAGCCGGTGGCTCTACCGCTGAGCTATAGGCCCTAAACGGTGCCGCTTACTTGTCAAGATAATCCTTGAGCTTGCGGCTGCGTGAGGGGTGTCGTAATTTACGCAAAGCTTTGGCTTCTATCTGACGAATTCTTTCGCGTGTTACGCCAAAAACCTGACCGACCTCTTCCAAGGTGCGACTGCGGCCGTCCTCTAAACCAAAACGCAACTGCAAAACCTTCTTTTCGCGTTGGGTTAAAGTACCTAAAACATCTTCCAGCTGCTCGCGCAATAAAAAGAAGGTAGCTGCGTCGGCGGGAGCCAAAGCATCCTCATCCTCTATAAAATCACCAAGGTGACTGTCCTCCTCTTCGCCTATCGGTGTTTCTAAGGAAACAGGCTCTTGAGAGATTTTTAAAATTTCTCTGACTCTTTCAACAGAGATATCCATATCTTTGGCTATCTCCTCAGGCAAGGGGTCGCGGCCCAGCTCTTGAATCAAATGCCGCTGAATACGAATTAATTTATTTATAGTTTCCACCATATGCACGGGAATACGAATTGTGCGTGCCTGATCGGCTATGGCGCGAGTAATCGCCTGTCTGATCCACCATGTGGCATAAGTGCTAAACTTATAGCCCTTGCGGTAATCAAACTTTTCTACGGCTTTAATCAAACCTAAATTGCCCTCCTGAATTAAATCCAAAAAGAGCATTCCACGACCTACATAGCGTTTAGCAATGCTGACAACCAAACGCAGATTTGCTTCGGCTAAACGGCGGCGAGCCTCATCATCGCCCTCTTCCATACGCTTTGCTAAGGCTACTTCCTCGTCGGCAGAAAGAAGAGGAACTCTGCCGATTTCTTTAAGATACATCCTTACAGGGTCATCGATCGCAATTCCGTCCGGAATAGATAAATCTATTTCTATTGTTTCTTCGGCAGCCAGTTCCGCCTCGGGAGCATCCTCAGCGTCATCTAAGCTTTCAGGTTTGATGATATCCAAAGGAACGGGAACCTTGCCTATTTCAACGCCCATTCTGCCCAAGCTGTCATAGACATCATCAATTTGCTCCGGTGTTAGATCCAAGGTGCTTAAAACATCCATAATTTCATTATAAGAAATATTGGTGCGTTGCTTGGCCATTTCTATTAACTTTTTGATAGCTTCGTTTTTATCTTGGCCCACCTGGGGAACCTCCTGTTATTCTGCTGCTTCTTTTGCTTTTAATTGTTGTATTTGTTTATGTATTATGTTAATTTGAGTCAGTGTTTCTCTCATTAATGACGGTTTTTCGTTTAAAGAGTTTTTCAGCTGTTCCAGCTGCACCTGTAAGTCCGAAATCTGGCGGGCTTTAATGTATTCACCCAAAAGGCGCGCTTTTCCTGCTTTTTCATCAAAATAAGGTAAATTCACTTGTAGTAAATTCAACAAAAATTGCCGTAAACCTTTATTTTCTTGTTCTATATCGTCTAATATTGCCGTCGGATAAAAATTATATTCTTGAAGGTTTTTACGCAAGTATGCCAAAACGCCATTGCAATTATCATTAATAAACGGTGTTTGAGTAAGCAGCGGTTCGGCAACAGCAAAAAACTCCGGGCTTTCCAGCATTAAGCGTAAAATTTGTTTTTCTGTATTTAAAAGCATTTCGCTGTCAGATATTTGACTGCAAGCAGAATACTTTGGCAAAGGAGGCTCTAAAGACAGTCCGCTTTTGCGCAATTCTGTATAAATCGTTTCCGCCGGCACTTCCAGCTCTCTGGACATTTGACGAATAAAACTTTCCTGTTCGACCGTGCTGCGGGTCTTGATGATCGGGCCGCTTAATTCAGACACAATCTGCGCTTTGCCTTCAGGAGTAGAAAAATCAAAACTCTGTTTAGCCCGATATAACAAATAGGGCAAAACGCCCAATTGTTTTTGCTGCAAATATTTATCCCAGCCATCTTTGCCGTTTTGCCGCAAATAATCGTCAGGATCACTGCCGTCGGGTAAAGCTAAAATTTTAATATTAAAATTATGCTTACGCAAAATATCTATACTGCGCAAGGTAGCCTTTTGGCCTGCACCATCACCGTCAAAGCACAAAAGCACATTTTTGTTATAACGCGCTATAAGCTGAGATTGCTCCTCGGTAAAAGCTGTCCCCAAGGGTGCAACGGTATTATCCAAGCCGTATTGATGACAAATCACCACATCCAAATAACCCTCAACCAGCATCACAAAATCCTTGGCACGAATTCCGGCAGCGGCTGCTGACAGGCCGAACAGCTGTTGTGATTTATTATAAATAGGAGTCTGTGTGGAATTTAAATATTTTGGCTCTCCCTGACCGAGAATCCTGCCGCCAAAAGCAATAACCTGCCCGCGGCTGTCTTTAATCGGAAAAATCAGCCGTCCATGAAATTTATCGTAAAGCTTACCTGTTTTAGGGCTGAAGGATACCAAACCGGCCAACTCCAGGTCATCGCGGGAAAATCCCTCTTTTTGCAAATAACAGGCCGCTGCCTCCCAATCGCTTTCCGGAGCATAACCCAAATTGAATCTCTCGGCAATTTCTGCCGCTATACCGCGTTTTTGTAAATAAGCCCGAGCCGGAGCCCCATTTATAGTTTTTAACTGCTTTGCATAAAAATCCTCGGCAAGCTGATGAATACGCAATAATTGCTGCCTTTTTAAAGCCTTAGCGCGTTCTTCAGGTGAGATGGCATCCTCGGCAATATCAACGCCCACTCTTTCGGCTAAACGGCGCACAGCCTCAGGATAGGAAAGCTGCTCCATTTCCATAATAAAAGAAATGGCATTACCCCCCTTTTGGCAGCCATAACAATAAAAAATCTGTTTATCGGGAGTGACGGAAAAAGAAGGGGTATCCTCAGAATGAAAAGGACAAAGGCCGAAGTAAATTTTGCCGCGCCTGGAAATCGGCAGATAACTGCTGATTATCTCAACAATGTCACTTTTACGCAAAATTTCTTCAATAATTTCTTGAGGAATAAAGCCGGTCATACCCGCCCCTTCTTGCACTCACCGAACAACAGTTTGTTTATCTTTATTTTCGCCATAAAATATTATTATTCCTTCTTTTTTGACGGCAAAACTATTAATATACATTTTGCCTGCTAAACGCTCTCATTATTACCAATAAAATGAAATATTATTCATTTTAAATTAATAATTAAAAATACGGCCTGGTGCATTCATTATTTTAACTTATCTGCCTTTATTGCCAAACAGCCTTTGATGCTCGCTTATGGCAAAACTATCGGTCATGCCGGCTATATAATCACAAACAGCCGTCTCCTCCAAAGTTTCCGCCAAGTATTCCGGTAACTTATCAAAATGATTTTGATAATAATAATATAAGTCGGCAATTATTTTTTGTGCTCGCAGTTCATCACGAACTGCCTGTTCCCTTCGATATACGACAGAAAACAAATACTCGCGCAGCTCATCCATTGCCTTAGATACTTTTTCGGACATAATTATTTCTGCTTTACCGGCAGAATTTTCAATAATATCTGTTACCAAAGAATTAATACGCTGGCTATGCCTGCTGCCCAATAAAGCAACAGCCTGCTTTGGCAAATCGTCCACGCCTAAAAGTTTAGCACGCACAGCATCATCAATATCATGATTAATATAGGCTATTCTATCTGCATAACGCACTATAATCCCTTCCAGGGTAGCAGGCTTACTCTCTCCCGTATGGTGAAGGATCCCGTCTCGCACTTCAAAAGATAAATTTAAGCCTTCGCCATCATTTTCCAAATAATCAACCACGCGCAAGCTCTGGGCATTATGAGTAAATTCAGGATAAAAAACCTGTAAGGAGCGCTCGCCGGCATGACCAAAAGGGGTATGCCCCAAATCATGGCCTAAGGCAATAGCCTCGGTTAAATCCTCATTTAGCCAGCAAGCACGAGCTATAGTGCGGGCAATTTGCGCTACATCCAAAGTATGTGCCAAACGAGTCCTAAAATGAGCGCTTTCAGGGGCCACAAAAACCTGTGTTTTATCCTTTAGGCGGCGAAACGATTTACAATGAATAATTCTGTCTCTGTCGCGTTGAAAAGCGGTACGCACGGCACATTCTTGCTCGGCACGCACACGACCTTTACTTTCACCGCTTTTAGAAGCATACGGGGCTAAAGTATCTTTTTCCCATTTTTCCCAATCTAAACGCATTAGATTTCTCCTGTTATTCTATTTTTATCTTAGCAGCTGTCTAATTATAAAACCGGCTCCCCAAAGGGAGCCGATTAATTAAATTAATTATTACTCAAGCATATCGTTGTTATTTTTTTCCTCATTTTTATCCTCAGACAACAACGGCTCTTGTTTTAACATAGGCTGCTTTAAAGCTTCCGTCTCTTGTGCTCCATCATTCCGAGCTTTTTTTACTGCCTTTTTCTTATAACTAATGCGCTGCTGCGCTTGTTTTCCTTTTTGTGGTGTTGATTGGCTTTCTTCAACTGTAATTTCTGGCTTATGCTGCTCTTTCTGCTTCTTTTCGCCTATTGTATAACTTTTACCTCCCAGAACTTCAACACGATAATCGCGTATAGTTCTAAAAAATACGACAAAAAAATAAACCAAAGCTGCAAAATAAGGCACAAAGAAGAAATTAGCAGTGGTAGCCTCAATTATTTTATCGCGAATCGCATAAGATAAAATCCAAACGGATGCCAACGAACATACTAATATAGCCAAAAACCAAGGTATTCGCAAATTACGATAATAAATAGAGCCTTTGCCCGTTTTTTTACCTACAAAATATCTTAAAACACTCATAATGGCAAATGCGCCAAGCCAAAAGAAAAATGAATATGCCACATATACTTGTGTCATATATTCGGATGCAAGTTGATTATTGATAATTTGATCTATAGGATTCAAAAAATCTCACCCTTTGGTAACAGATTTTTAGTAAAAAGGGGTTATGGCCGGGCCATAACCCCTTTTTATAGCTATAATAAACTAAAATCAAGAGTCTTAATTAACCCTTAATAACAGCCTGGAATAAATCTTTGGTGCGTTCTTCCATAGGAATGGAGTTTCTGTATTTGGCGGTAGCAAACCAGAAAATCAGGCCCAAAACAGCCCAGCAGAGGAAGATGATAAAGGCCGTCTTGCCCATCCAGCCGGGCAGTGCGGGAATAAGCATATTAACCAGGAAGAAGGCGCAAAGTACAGCCGCTAAAATAGCCATGCCTTTACCGCCGGGCATTCTGTAAGGACGATTCATATCAGGATCGCTGTTGCGCAGTTTATAGGCGCACAGAGCAGACAGACCCCAAGAAATAACAAAGCCGGTGGAACCGACAACGGTTAAGGGGTCAATCAAGCCGATACCGAGGAAAGGACCGACAAAGAGCATAATGCCGCAGAAGATGTTGCCGCCCCAGGGAGTACCGTACTTGGGATGCTGTTTGGCAAAGAAGGCAGGGATCAAAGCGGCACGGCCCAGGCCCATTAACAGACGGGAGCCGGCAACATAGAAGCCGTTCCAGGTTGATAACAGACCGGTTAAAGCGGCAACCATGGTGATCCAGTAAAGAGCGACACCCAAAGCGCCGGGATAGAGGTCGGTCATAACGGTAGAAACGACGGGAGCCTGGTACTGAACAAAATCCTGCCAGGGCATACACATACCGCTGGAAATAAGCATTAAGCAGTATAAAGCACCGGCACAAGTCAAAGCACCGACAATAACGCGACCAATGTTTTTGGGGTTAACGCCGCCGGCGTCTTCAGCGCCCTGAGCAATGGTATCAAAACCGGAGAAATAGAACGGAGCAATAGCAAAAATGGACATTGCGCCGCCGATAGCACTGCTGTGGGGTTTATTCTTGTAGTTATCATAGAAGGGCTGCAAATTTTCGGGGCTGGCTTTGACAAATAAGAAAATAACGGCCAAAGCAGCGCCTGTTAAGAGCAATAAAGTAACGCCAGTCTGGAATTTGGCTGCTGAACCGGCACCTCTCCAGTTAACTGTAATAATAATGATACCCAAAACCAGACCCATAATAATTGCCGGCAGGAAGATATCCGTACCTGCTAATGTGTAAATAGGATTGCCTGATTTAAGGAAAGGAAGGATGTAAGCCATAATATCACAAATAAAAATCGCTTCCCAAGGGATAATGGATATGTAGCCCATTGCCAGGAACCAGCCGGCAACGAAAGCCATTTTGTCGCCAAAAGCTTTATAGGAATAAGCGACAGCGCCGCCTGCTACGGGAATAGCGGGAGCCAGTTCCGCATAGACGAAGGCAACAGGAATAAGTCCGAGTGTAGCAATTGCATAACCGATGGCTGCAGGGCCGGGGCCGCCGCCAGTACCCATCCAGTTATTCAGCGTAACAGACCAGCCGACACCGACGATTGCGCCGAAGCCCAGCATGAAAAGGTCTACTACATTAAAACTACCTTTTTTTTCTGCCATAAGATTTTAACCTCCTTTTTTTAAAAAGCTCTCGATAAAATAATACCGAGGCACCGGTAAAGTAATTATACAATACTTTAAGCTCTTTGACAACACTTTTTTTGTAATTTTGTATAAATTTTCAGATAAATATATTATACATTTACAAACATTCCACCTAGAAAGCCTTATTATTGTCAATAAAATGTCGAAAGTCCTCTTTTTTTATCATATACCTCCTTCCTGATTTATAAGCCGGCAAATGTCCTTGCCTGATCAAGCCGATCACAAAAGCATAGCTGACAGGAATTATTTCCAATATTTCTTTTACCGTATAACCGTCAGCCACTTGATTTTCTTTCTTATTGCGGCAATAAATAGCGGCGTCACTGCTGCTGATAAAATATTTACGGCCAATTTTGCAGGCAGCCAGCCGTCCGTTTTCAATATCCCTTTTAACTGCCGCGTAAGACATTGCGGCCTGCTCCGCTACATCTTTTAAAGACAAATAAGCGCCCGCTGTCTCTTGAGTCATAAACACACCTCCTTTTTCTTTTTATTTAAGAGTATGTCGTTTATGTCTGTTTTAGATTAGCGAACGCCTATTTTTTATTATTTTTCATAAAAATTAATTAAAGAAGATAAAAATGCCGCCAATTCAAATCTGCTAACATCATCGGCGGGAGCAAATATACCCGGGCTTTTACCGGATGCCAAGCCGTTAGATGCCAATATAATAATACTTTTGTCTGCCCATGCCCATCCGCTTTTACTCAAATCATCAAAGCTCACCTGCTGCTGACCCAGCTTTAGCTCAAAAGCGGCACATAATACTGCTGCAAGCTCTGCGCGAGATAATACTTTATTAGGCCGAAAAGAGCCGTCAGGATAACCGTTCAGCCAGCCCGCCGCCTGCGCGGCGCCGATTTCTCCGGCAGCCCAATATGAAGCAGGCACATCACTAAAATCAGAATTTTTATTTTCCGTATTAAAATAACGGTCCAATATCACGGCCAGCTGCGCCCTTGTTAAGGGCAGCTTGCCGCCAAAATTTCCGTTACCGATACCGGCAATCAATCCTCTATGATAAAGCTGCAATACAGACTTTTCGGCCCAAGTACCTATAATATCATTAAAGGGCTGGTATTGCTGCCCCAAAGCAAGATAAGCACTAAATTCCACGGCTATATGTCCGGTGGATGAATGCGAAATACAAGTACCGTCGCCGGCTCTTTCGCCAACAAACAAATAGCGCCTGGAAGAAGGAATATTGGCAAAATAACTCCAATCAACAATTTTTTCCTGCACGCCGCCTATTTCAAAATAGGCTTCAAAAGTGGGGTCGGCCATCACCCAACCGACTCCCGGTAAATAAAACTCCGGCCAGGCATGACGCATCATCAGTAAGTTGACCAGCTGCTGATCCGGAATAATATAAGGCGGAGAAACATGCTCCTGCGGTAAATACAAATAACCCTCCTGCATACGCGCCGGCACACCCAAGGCACGCATAATTGCCACAAATAATGTGGCATAATCCTCACAAACCCCGCGCCCCGTTCTGCGCGCCGAAAGAGCCCCGCGATTGGCGTATTTGGCATCGGTATCATAAGTCATAAACAGATTGATTTCCGCAAAGACCTTACGCGCCAGCTTATATGGATTAGTTTCGCCATCAGCAATCTCTTTGGCATAAGATACTATCTCTATATGTTCCGATTCTATAAACTTGTCCGGCTGCAAATAGCGGTCATCAACCTCATATTCACTCTGTGGGGAGAATTTATCCGCCAACAAGGAATAAGCTATTGCCGAGCAAGAAATTAAATAGCTTTGTTTTAGTACTGCTTTCTCGCCGTTTTTCAAACTGTCTATTCGATATACCGCCATACGGTTTCCCTCTTGATCCAGCTCAATACGATCCGGCCAAGGAGAAAAAAACTCGCCTATAACTTTTTGATAAACCGGCAGATTTTCCGACACTAAGGGTAAGGTAACACGGATATTCCCCGCCCCGTCCCGGTCGTCAGCCGTAACGGTAGCTTCGTGAATAAGGGTATATTCCCAGCTGCTGGTTAAAGCATAAGGCTCTTGAGCACAAGCCGCCCGCGGCACAAGCAACAAAACCAGCGCCGTTATCAAACTAACGACGCTTAATTTTATAAAAATATTCATTCTGCTTGGAAGAATTATGTTCAAACAGAAACTCCTTTAAAACTAATTTATAAAAAATTTCTCGTTTAAAACTTAATTTCCTTTAAAAAAATGACAATATAAAAAAGGACGGCCTATACCGTCCTTTTGTTCCTGATAAACTCAAATCGGCACATAACTAACCGGTTTTCCAGCTCCGTGAACCATATTAAATTCCACATTGGTTTTACCGGCCAAGCGAGTCTTTAAAAAATCCTTAGCTACCTGCGGAAATAAGCAATATGAAAGTAAATCTTCCATCGTTTCCATATAAACTCCCAATTCGTTTTTTGCCGCCTCAAGCTGAGGAGGCAGTAAATCGGCGGGCCGGCAGGTAATAGGCTGCTCGTCGCCGATTACCTTTTTACGGATCTGCTCATTGACAGGCGCAGGCGGCTGACCATACTCACCGCGAAAATAATTTTTAATTTCATTGGTTGTCATTTTATATCGTTCACCGCCCAAAACATTTAAAAGAGCCTGTGAACCGACCATCTGTGACGACGGTGTAACCAAAGGCGGATAACCCATATCGGCCCGCACCCGCGGCACCTCTTCCAAAACTTCGGGTAAGCGGTCAAGGGCATTACCCTCGCGCAGCTGCGAAATAAAGTTAGAAATCATACCGCCGGGCATTTGATAACGCAATACATTAGGGTCAACCTGCGGTGAAGCTAAATCAAATTTATGATATTCCTGGCGGATAAGCTTAAACTTCTCGGCCAGTGCTGCCAAAGCATCAATATCAATACCAGTATCGTACTTTGTTCCGGCAAAAGAGGCAATCATTGTTTCATCAGCAGGCTGAGAAGCGGAAAGGGCCATTGGTGAAATCGCACAATCCAAAATATCACAACCGGCTTCAACGGCCTTAAGATAAGACATGGCCGCCATGCCGCTGGTGTAGTGGCAATGCAGCTCCACAGGCAAAGCGGTAGCCTTTTTTATTAAAGAAACCAGCTCATAAGCATCAAAAGGGTACAAAATACCCGACATATCCTTAATACAAATCGAATCGGCGCCCATTTCTTTGATATCTTTACAGATGTTTACAAAATAATTCATATTATGAACCGGGCTGTTGGTATAAGAAATGGCAACCTGGGCATGTGCACCTTCTTTTTTGGTGGCATACAAAGACCGCTCCACATTGCGAAGGTCATTTAAAGCATCAAAGATCCTGATAATATCTATACCGTTTGCCACAGAACGCTTAACAAACTCATCAACAACATCATCGGCATAATGGCGATATCCAAGTAAATTTTGACCGCGTAACAACATTTGCAGCTTGGTATTTTTAATTGTTTTACGCAATTGACGCAAGCGTTCCCAAGGATCCTCATTTAAAAATCGCATGCAAGAGTCAAAGGTAGCTCCTCCCCAGACCTCCATTGAATAAAAACCGATTTGATCCATTTGCTCTGCAACAGACAAAATATCTTCTAAAGAAAGCCTCGTCGCCAACAATGATTGCTGGCCGTCACGCAGCGTAGTATCACAAATTTTAACCTTCTGTATCATCAAAAACTCTCCCTTCTCGCAGTTTTTCCCGCAAGGCTTCAACAACAACCGCCGGAACCAGCTCACTAACATCGCCGCCCAGTGTTGCCGAGTTTTTTATAATGCTTGAGCTTATAAATAAATATTTGGGGTCAGACATAAAAAATACTGTGTCTATTCCTTCACATAAAGAACGGTTCATCAAAGCCATTTGAAATTCTTTTTCAAAATCCGAAACCGCTCTCAGCCCGCGGATAATAGAATCCGCTCCTACCTCTCGGCAATAATCAACCAGCAAACCTGCAAAAGAAGCTGTTTCTAAATTGGGTATATCTTCCGCAGATTTTTTTATCATATCTATTCTTCTTTGCAGCGGAAACATCGTTTTTTTATAATTATCCTCGGCAACGGCTATAATCACCTGATCAAAAACTCTTGCCGCCCTGCGGGCAACATCTAGGTGACCGTTAGTTACCGGATCAAAAGTACCAGCGTAAACAGCTATTTTCACGATGAACACTCCTCATCTTTAGTCGTTTTATTATAATATAATACAGAGCGTTCGTCAAATGTTTTTTACCTTATTTATTATTAATATTTTTTGGTCCGGCAGCAATAACAGCCTGATCAATTCCCGTAAATTTAGCTATATTTTCGCTGAATAAATCTGCTAATTTATTTGCCGTCGCGTCATATAGCTCTTTATCTTGCCAGGTATCTTTAGGATTGAGTACTTCAGTCGGCACCTCCGGACAGTTTTTAGGTATAAACAAGCCAAAAATAGGGTGTCGTTCATATTCAACCTTGGCTAAAGAACCGTTAAGCATAGCCGTTACCATTGCTCGGGTATAACTGAGTTTTATACGCTTGCCGACACCATAAGAACCGCCTGACCAACCTGTATTCAGCAAATAGATATCCGGGTTATATTTTTTTATTTTATCCATCAGCATTTGCGAATACAAAGCCACAGGACGAGGTAAAAAAGGTGCGCCGAAGCAAGCAGAAAAAGTAGCCGTCGGCTCTGTTACACCTCGTTCCGTGCCTGCCAGTTTACTGGTATAGCCGGAAATAAAATGATAACAAGCCTGTTCATAAGTTAGCTTGGCAACCGGCGGCAGTACGCCAAAAGCATCGGCCGTCAAAAAAACAATATTGCGAGGATGCCCGCCCATACCGTCTTCATCATGATTATAAATATAATCAATCGGATAGGCTACACGGGTATTTTCGGTAATGCTGGCGTCAAAATAGTCCGGCAAGCGGGTTTTGTCGTCAATAACAACGTTTTCCACTACATCGCCAAATCTAATCGCCTCCCAAATCTGAGGCTCCCCTGCATGCGTCAGGTTAATACATTTGGCATAGCAGCCGCCCTCAAAATTAAACACTCCGTTTTCTGACCAGCCATGCTCATCGTCCCCAATCAAAGAACGGTTAGTATCTGCAGAAAGAGTGGTCTTACCCGTACCGGAAAGGCCAAAGAACAAAGCCGCATCACCTTCTCTGCCCAAATTGGCGGAGCAATGCATAGGCAAAACATCTTGAGCAGGCATTAAATAATTCATATAGGTAAAAGCAGCCTTTTTTATTTCACCGGCATAACTTGTCCCGCCAATCATTATTTTCTTTTCTTCAATGTTAATAACAATAAAAGCTTCAGAAGCTGTTCCGTCTATATGAGGTACAGCATTAAATTTAGGCGCGCAAATAATTGTCAGTTCAGGTTCAAAATCGTCCAGATCATCAGCGTCAGCCCGGATAAACATTTGCCGAACAAACAAATTTTGCCATGCATATTCATTTATAACGCGCACTCTTACGCGATGTTGCGGATCCGCTCCAATATAGCCGTCAAATACATACAAATCAATCCCTTCCAAATAGGCAGCCAAACGGTAATAAAGATTATTGTATTTTTCCTCAGACATAGGGACATTAGTCGCACCCCAGGCAATTTGATCATGAACAAAATCATTATCAACAAAAAAGCGGTCACGCGGCGAACGGCCGGTATATTTACCGGTTGTTACGGAAATCGCGCCGGTAGAAGTCAATTTACCCTCACCGCCGACGATAGCTGCTTCAACCAGTTGTGCAACGCGCAAGTTACGATAAACTGTACCCAGATTGTGTAAGCCCAACGCAATCAACTGATCCTTGACTTTTTCAGAAATAGCCATTTTAATCTTCTCCTGTCTGTATTTATTAAGTATATAAAGATATTTTTACTTATTATATTTATAATTCTTACTTTTAGCTTGCTTCTATCTTATCAAGCTCTAAGTTTAATACAGTTTTTCTATTTTAGCCTTTGTATGCCGTTACAATCAATATAATAATTTTCTTTATATATCAAATCACCGATAGGAACACAGCTTAAGCCTTTAGCTTTAAATTCCTGCAGAATTCTGGGCAAGGCCTCCGCCGTATGTAGGCCGTTATTATGAAACAATATTATTTCTCCGGCCGCCACCTTAGGGATAACTCTTTGACAAATTTGATCAGATGTTAAATCCTTCCAATCTAAAGAATCAATACTCCACTGTATAGGTACAAAACCCAAAGAATTTACTGTATTAATAACAGTATTATTATAATCGCCAAAGGGGGGTCGAAATAGCTTCGCCCGCAGGTTGGTGATTTCCTCTATTTTTGCGGCATTGTCAATTAATTCATCTGTGATTTGTTGTCTGTTTAATTGTGTAAAATGAGGATGAGAAACGGAGTGTAAACCGATTTCGTGACCTCTTTTTGCTATTTCTTGTGCCATTTCCGGATAATCATCAAGCCAAATATTTACTAAAAAAAATGTGGCCTTAACATTATATTCATCTAAGATATCCAAAATTTTTTCTGTATGTTCCGCACCCCACGAAGCATCAAAGCTGATAGATATTTTTTGTTCGTCGCAATCTACCTTATAAATTGGTAAAGCCTTAACCTCAGCACTGACCATATCCGCTTTATAATCAGCACAAGCAAAATAATAGAGCGCTGTTACAGACAAAGTTAATAACAACAAAACAACAAGAGCCTTTTGCACTGCTTTTTTAATAATGATAATAAACACGGCGCACCTCAGTTTTTTTGTTATTATATGAACTGCGCAGTAGAATTATCATTTATAATATTAAACAAAATATTATTAAAAAACACTCCCGATTATCTCTAATCGGGAGCTTTAAAATTTACTCCTGGCAACGACCTACTCTTCCGGGGGCTTACGCCCCAAGTACCATCGGCGCAAAAGAGCTTAACTGCTGTGTTCGGAATGGGAACAGGTGTGGCCTCTTCGCCATCGTCACCAGGAAATTTTCAGACTATAAACAACTAGCTTTTCGGTTCTCTGAAAACCGCACAGTGAATAATATTTTTTACAAAAGCTTTGCGTAAATCTTAAGGTCAAGCCCTCGACCTATTAGTACCGGTCAGCTCCGAACATTGCTGTTCTTCCACATCCGGCCTATCTACCAGTTAATCTATCTGGAGTCTTACCAGCTTAATGCTGTGGGAAATCTCATCTTGAGGTGGGCTTCGCGCTTAGATGCTTTCAGCGCTTATCCGTCCGAACATAGCTACCCAGCTGTACCCTTGGCAGAATAACTGGTGCACCATCGGTTCGTCCATCCCGGTCCTCTCGTACTAGGGACAGCTCCTCTCAAATTTCCTGCGCCTGCGACGGATAGGGACCGAACTGTCTCACGACGTTCTGAACCCAGCTCACGTACCACTTTAATGGGCGAACAGCCCAACCCTTGGGACCTACTACAGCCCCAGGATGTGATGAGCCGACATCGAGGTGCCAAACCTCCCCGTCGATGTGAACTCTTGGGGGAGATAAGCCTGTTATCCCCGGGGTAGCTTTTATCCGTTGAGCGACGGCCCTTCCACTCGGAACCGCCGGATCACTAAGCCCTACTTTCGTACCTGCTCGACTTGTCGGTCTCGCAGTCAAGCTCCCTTCTGCCTTTACACTCTGCGCGCGGTTTCCATCCGCGCTGAGGGAACCTTTGGGCGCCTCCGTTACTCTTTAGGAGGCGACCGCCCCAGTCAAACTGTCCGCCTGAAACTGTCCATTATCCGGCTTACGGCTTAATGTTAGAATTTCAGTACACCAAGAGTGGTATCCCAAGGATGACTCCACCGAAACTAGCGTCCCGGCTTCTTCGTCTCCCACCTATCCTGTACATGATATACCAAAACCCAATATCAGGTTGCAGTAAAGCTCCACGGGGTCTTTCTGTCCTGTCGCAGGTAACCGGTATCTTCACCGGTATTACAATTTCACCGAGCCCCTTGTTGAGACAGTGCCCAAATCGTTACGCCTTTCGTGCGGGTCGGAACTTACCCGACAAGGAATTTCGCTACCTTAGGACCGTTATAGTTACGGCCGCCGTTTACTGGGGCTTCAATTCAAAGCTTCGCTCTTCGAGCTAACCTCTCCTCTTAACCTTCCAGCACCGGGCAGGCGTCAGCGCCTATACGTCGTCTTTCGACTTTGCAGGTGCCTGTGTTTTTGATAAACAGTCGCTTGGGCCTCTTCTCTGCGGCCCCCTCTCGCTTCATCAGTTAAAATGTTACGATGACGGGGCAACCCTTCTCCCGAAGTTACGGGTTCATTTTGCCGAGTTCCTTAACAAGGGTTCTCTCGCGCGCCTTAGATTTCTCATCCCATCTACCTGTGTCGGTTTACGGTACGGGCACCTAATACCTCGTTAGAAGCTTTTCTTGACAGTTTAGGATCAGCCAGTTCGTTACTTATTTTCACTCCCCATCGCCTCTCAGAGTTTATGACCTGCGGTTTTGCCTACAGATCCTCCTACCGGCTTAGACGCACTCAACCAACGGTGCGCTGTGCCTACCTTCCTGTGTCACTCCATCCTACAAACGGTTATAGGTGGTACGGGAATATTAACCCGTTGTCCATCGCCTACGCTTTACGCCTCGGCTTAGGTCCCGACTTACCCTGGGCGGACGAGCCTTCCCCAGGAAACCTTAGATTTTCGGCGGGCAGGATTCTCACCTGCCTTATCGTTTACTCATACCGGCATTCTCACTTCTGTACGCTCCACCACTCCTTACGGTATGGCTTCTATGCATACAGAACGCTCCCCTACCGATTACATTTTCATGCAATCCCTAAGCTTCGGAGATGTGCTTGAGCCCCGTTACATTTTTGGCGCAGAGTCACTCGACCAGTGATCTATTACGAACTCTTTAAATGGTGGCTGCTTCTAAGCCAACATACTGGTTGTTTACGCAACTCTACATCCTTTTCCACTTAGCACATACTTTGGGTCCTTAGCTGTAGATCTGGGCTGTTTCCCTTTCGACTATGAAGCTTATCCCCCACAGTCTGACTCCCGGGCTTCTATTTACGGTATTCGTAGTTTGTGATGGTTCAGTAACCTGGTTAGGCCCCTAGCCAAAACAGTGCTCTACCCCCGTAAATAATGTCCCGAGGCTAGCCCTAAAGCTATTTCGGGGAGAACCAGCTATCTCCCGGTTCGATTGGCATTTCACCCCTACCCACAGTTCATCCGCTCATTTTTTAACATAAGTCGGTTCGGTCCTCCACTAAGTCTTACCTTAGCTTCAACCTGACCATGGGTAGATCACCGGGTTTCGGGTCTATGCCATTAGACTATTCGCCCTCTTCAGACTCGCTTTCGCTGCGGCTCCGTCTCCTCAACTTAACCTCGCCTAATAACATAACTCGCCGGTCCGTTCTACAAAAAGTACGCCATCACACATTTACAGTGCTTTGACTCTTTGTAAGCATATGGTTTCAGGTTCTATTTCACTCCCCTCCCGGGGTTCTTTTCACCTTTCCCTCACGGTACTTGTTCACTATCGGTCGCCAAGAAGTATTTAGCCTTGGGGGGTGGGCCCCCCTGCTTCCCACGGGGTTTCTCGTGTCCCGCAGTACTCAGGATACCTCCCTTGTCTTTCACTCTTTCACCTACAGGATTTTTACCTTCTCTGATCGGCCTTTCCAGACCTCTTCGGTTAGAGTTATAACAATTACGGAAGTCCTACAACCCCAACTGCAAGCAGTTGGTTTGGGCTTGTTCCCGTTCGCTCGCCGCTACTTAGGAAATCGAGTTTTCTTTCTCTTCCTCCGGGTAATAAGATGTTTCAGTTCCCCGGGTTGTCTTCGCATACCTATTTTATTCAGCATACGATGCACAAGTACTACCTCGTGCGGGTTGCCCCATTCGGATATCTCCGGATCAAAGCCTGCTTACGGCTCCCCGAAGCTTTTCGCAGTTAACCGCGTCCTTCTTCGACTCTTGGCGCCAAGGCATCCACCATACGCTCTTATTATCTTGACCTTCTTTTTCTTGCAAATTACTTACAAATAATTAATTTGAGATAATCTTTACGCTACGCTTTTGCTTTAGCTTACATTGTAATAACCTGTTGCACCTTTTGGGCACAACCGATTACCTATTTTTTGCGCTTTTTATTCTTCACTGTGCAGTTGTCAAAGAACCG
>JAQVWQ010000056.1 GCA_028709615.1 Clostridia bacterium
ACGCAGTTGAGCTGGCCGTTAAAGCCGGTATTGCTTTAAACTGTGAGATTTCCGAAAAAAGCCAGTTTGACCGCAAGAATTACTTTTATCCGGATTTGCCCAAGGCCTTTCAAACCACTCAGTATCCGCTGCCGATTTGTCGCAACGGACATTTGGTAATCAAGGACGCCGAGGGCAATGATAAGACAATTCGTATCAACCGTATCCATATGGAGGAGGACGCGGGCAAGCTTGTTCATGGCGGTGAGAGTATCTTAAGCTCTTCATATTCACTGCCTGATTATAACCGCGCCGCTGTTCCGTTGATTGAAATAGTAACAGAGCCGGATATTTCCACAGCCGAAGAAGCCCGGGCCTTTGCCGAGCAGTTGCGTACCGCTCTTGATTATGCCGGTGTTTCTGATGTTAAAATGGAGCAGGGCTCTTTGCGTTGTGATGTCAATATTTCTCTGCGCCCCGAGGGTCAAGCCGAATTCGGAACCCGCACCGAGGTAAAAAACCTAAACTCAATGCGTGCGATCGAACGTGTTATCAAATATGAGCAAACTCGTCAAGCCGAGGTTTTGGATGATGGCGGAAAAATTATTCAAGAAACCTTAAACTGGGACGATGCGGCCGGTGTAGCCCTGCCTATGCGCTCTAAGGAAAACGCTCACGATTACCGTTATTTTCCCGAGCCGGATTTGCCGCCCGTGATAGTGTCTCGCGAATGGGCTATGCAGCTGGCCTCCGAGCTGCCGGAGATGCCGACTGCGCGCAAGGAGCGCTTGATGAATGAGCTTGGTTTATCCGAATATGATGCCACGCAGATTGTAGCTAATCCGGCCCTGGCCTTTTTCTTTGATGATGTCAATAGAATATTAAATGATGCCAAAATGGTTGCCAACTGGCTCTTAGGTGATATTTGCCGCATTTTGAATTTACGCGGTGAGGAAAAAATAATCATCGATTGCGCCGATTTTGCCGAATTGCTGAAAAAGGTTAAAGGCGGCGAAATTAATAATACCAGCGCCAAAACCGTACTTGAGGAAATGTTTGCCACAGGCAAGCCTTGTGCCGAGATAATCAAAGAAAAGGGTTTCGCCCAGATTTCCGACACTTCGGCTTTGGAAAAGGCTGCCGATGAGATTATTGCTGCTAACCCGCAGCCCGTTGCCGATTTTAAAGGCGGCAAGGAGGCTGCCTTGGGCTTTTTGGTCGGCCAGGTAATGAAGGCTACCCGCGGTCAGGCTAATGCCGCTATGGTTAAAGATTTGTTACGGAAAAAGCTTTCGTAAATAGTCCTTGTCAAAATAAGGTGAAATGGGGTATAATTTACTTTATAAAATTAAGGGAGGCATTATTTTGAATCAACAACTCAATCATGAACGGGAACTGATTGTATTGCTGGATTTTGGCGCGCAATACAGCCAATTAATTGCGCGGCGCGTGCGTTCTTTAAATGTTTATTGTGAGATCATGCCGCATAATGCGGATATCGAAAAAATAAAGGCACAAAAGCCTAAGGGCATTATTTTGTCGGGCGGTCCGGCCTCCGTTTTGGACGAGGGAGCTCCCCGCTGTGATAAAGGGGTCTTTAATCTGGGCGTGCCTGTTTTGGGGATTTGCTACGGTATGCAGCTGACGGCGCAGACCTTGGGAGGAACAGTAGAAAGCCCTCAAGAACGCGAGTACGGACGCGTGATGATCAACCTGAGCGCTCACCCCTTGTTTGAGGGCATGGCTTCGGACAATACCGTTTGGATGAGCCATACCTTGCAGGTTGTTAAAGCGCCGCAGGGCTTTGTTTCCGTTGCCGGCACCCCGCATTGTCCTTGGGGTGGTATGGCTAACGATCAAAAAAGGATTTACGGTATTCAATTTCACCCCGAGGTAACGCATACACCGCAGGGTATGATGATCTTTGATAACTTTTTGCGGCTTTGCGGCTGTCAGCGCACTTGGAAAATGGCCTCGTATATTGAGGAGGCCTGTGCCTTAATCCGTGAGCAGGTCGGGGATAAAAGCGTTTTACTGGGCTTATCCGGTGGTGTAGATAGTGCGGTTGCCGCCTCTTTGCTTTATAAAGCGGTAGGCGAGCAGCTGACCTGTGTTTTTGTCGATCATGGCTTGCTACGGAAGAACGAAAGAGAAGAAGTGGAAGCGGTTTTTCGTCCGATGCTGAAAGAAAAATTGCTGGTCATGGATGCCCGTGAGCGTTTTTTGGACAAGCTGGCCGGAGTTGTCGAGCCTGAGCAAAAGCGTAAAATTATCGGCAAGGAATTTGTCGAATGCTTTCGCGATATGGCTTTGCAAAGCGGCAAGCTGGACTTTTTGGCTCAAGGCACAATTTACCCCGATGTAATAGAATCAGGCGTCGGTTCGTCCGCCGCTGTGATTAAGAGTCATCATAATGTAGGTGGCCTGCCTAAGGATTTACCGTTTTGCGGAGTTGTTGAGCCCTTGCGTTATTTGTTTAAGGACGAGGTGCGTAAGCTGGGCGAAGAGCTTGATTTGCCTCACGAGATGGTTTGGCGGCAGCCTTTTCCCGGTCCGGGTTTGGCCATTCGTATTATCGGTGATATTACCGAGGAAAAGCTGCAAATTGTCCGCGACAGCGATTTGATTTTACGACAGGAAATTGCTAAAAATAATTTAACAGATAAAGCCAGCCAATACTTTACCGTTTTGACCGGTTTGCGTTCCGTTGGAGTGATGGGCGATGAACGCAGCTATGATTATACGGTTGCCATTCGTGTTGTCAACACCGATGATTTTATGACAGCCGATTGGGTAAGAATGCCTTATGAGGTTATGGACATTATTTCCCGCCGCATTGTTAATGAGGTAAGGCATGTCAACAGAGTTGTTTATGATGTTACTTCTAAACCGCCTGCCTCAATCGAGTGGGAATAGGGTATTAAAAAAATATAATTTACTGTTAAATACCGGCCGGTTTTATGTGTAAGCATATTTTTTTGCATAATAGTCTTTTGTATTAGTGCTTTATGGGATTTTACCAAACAAAAGGAGAAAAGATAATGAGTTGTAAATTCATTTTTGTTACAGGCGGTGTTGTTTCATCTTTGGGTAAGGGAATAACAGGAGCATCTCTGGGCCGCCTGCTTAAAGGCCGCGGTTTAAAAGTGGTTAATCAAAAGCTTGACCCTTACCTGAACATTGATCCCGGCACAATGAGCCCTTATCAGCACGGCGAGGTCTTTGTGACTGACGACGGCGCGGAAACAGATCTTGACCTCGGTCACTACGAACGCTTTGTTGATGAGGCATTAACTAAAAATCATTCGGTTACCGCCGGTAAAATATACTTATCCGTTTTAGAGAAGGAACGCAGAGGCGATTATCTGGGAGGCACGGTACAGGTTATTCCTCATGTTACAACAAGAATTAAAGAGTGCATTCGCGCAGCCTCTGAGGGTGGTGCCGATGTTGTTATCAGTGAAATAGGCGGTACAGTCGGCGACATTGAGGGGTTGCCGTTTTTAGAGGCCGTCCGTCAATTCGGCCGAGAGGTTGGCAAAGAGAATTGTCTTTTTATCCATGTTACTTTGGTTCCTTTTATTGCGGCGGCAGGTGAGGCTAAGACTAAACCTACGCAGCACAGCGTTAAGGAACTGCTTTCTATCGGTATTCAGCCCGATATTATTGTCTGCCGCGCCGACCGTCCCTTAACCGAGGAAACACGCGATAAGATTTCCCTGTTTTGCAATGTTAATAAAGAGGCAGTAATTTTTAATATTGATTGCGCTTCTTTATATGAAGTGCCGCTGCTTTTACATCAACAAGGTTTAGATGCTTTGGTTTGTCGGTATTTAAATTTACAGACCGAACCTGCCGATCTTATCGCCTGGCAAAAAATGGTTGAAACTCACCTGAATTTGCAAGACAGCGTAACTATTGCTTTGGTCGGAAAGTATGTTCAGCTGCACGATGCCTATTTATCGGTTGCCGAAGCCTTGCAGCACGGCGGTATTGCCAATAAACGCATCGTTGATATTCGCTGGATTGACGCAGAACAGCTTGATAAAAATAATGTAGCCGAGGCGCTCGACGGCGTTGACGGAATAGTTGTTCCCGGCGGCTTTGGCGAAAGAGGTTTAGAGGGCAAAATAGCCGCCATTGAGTATGCTCGTACAAAAGATGTGCCTTTTTTGGGATTATGCTTGGGAATGCAGATGGCTGTTGTGGAGTTTGCCCGCCATGTTTTAGGTTTAGAGGGTGCGCACAGCACAGAAATTTGGCCTGATACCAAGGCTCCGGTAATTTATTTGATGCCCGATCAGCGTAATATTGATGATATGGGCGGAACAATGCGTTTGGGAGCATTCCCTTGCCGTTTGACCAAGGGAAGCCGTTCTTATCAAGCCTACGGACAAGAAATGATCAGTGAACGCCATCGCCATCGTTATGAATTTAATAACGCCTATCGCGATAAAATTACCGAAGCGGGAATGCTGATTGCCGGGGTTAATCCGGAGCGGGATTTGGTAGAAATTGTTGAACTGCCCGGCAACAAGTTTTTTGTTGGCGTACAATTCCATCCCGAATTTAAATCGCGCCCTAACAGGCCGCATCCCTTATTTGCTGAGTTTATCAAAGCGGCATGCAAATAGTTTAACTATTTTTTAACAGGTGGAGCTGCTCCACCTGTTATTACAATATAGAATGGATTTGATTAAATGATGAAGAAACGGTTAACAAAATCTCTGTTTTGGTTGGCGGGTGCCGGTCTGCTGCTTTTTGCTGTGATAGTTGCTCTGTGGCTGGTCGGTGAGGACGGACTTTCGGCAGATGCTTTGCGCAATGCCGAGCTTGCTCCTACGATTGCCGATTCTTCCGGAGTAGCAATAAATTCTGCTTTTAAGCTGGAGGGAGAGAATAGATTGCGTGCAGCCGATATTCAGGTAATAACGCAAACTGACCCTCAATTGGAGATGGGATTTCATCAAGGAGCAAATAAAAAAACCGTGCTGCTGGCTCCGGCTGCTCCGTTAGCGCCTGCGACAGTGTATCGTTTTAACTTAACGGCACAGGGAGAAATATTTTCATATGCTTTTGAAACACAAAGCGATTTTAATGTTGTCAGTGTTGCTCCCGCTGCCGCCAATGTTGATACAAACAGTCCGGTAGTTATTTGTTTAAATAAAAGCAATTATATTGATCCTGCCCCGTATTGGAAAATTACACCCGCCGTTGAGGGCGAATTTGCCTTAAATGGGCGTGCTTTGCTTTTTATCCCTACCGAGGAATTTGCCGCAGAAACAACTTATACGGTAACGCTTGCCGCGGAGTATCCTTATTTGGACAGTAAGCAAACCTTAGGCAGTGATTACAGCTTTAGTTTTACGACCGCAGCTAAAGGGTGGCAGGAAGAGCCCGTTACCGTTGTTGAAAAGCCTATTATTGATGTTAAGCCTGTAAGCTATCAGCCTATGGAGGACGAAACTGTTTTTGTGGTAATCGGCGACACCGATAAAATCGCTTTGCTGGAGGATCTGGCTGATTTGGCTCAATCCAAAAAGCAGTATAATTGCTCACAAGTTTTGGGTTCTCTTTATGCGTCGCGTTTTTTAAGCGAATATGATAAAAACTTTGAGTTTTTGCGAAGAGCATATTTTGATGTTTCCGGTTATCAGACAGAATCGGGCGGTTGTTCTTACATTCCCGGCGGCGAGGATTACCCTTTGCTTGCTTTATTGGTAGCCATTTTAGATACGGCTCAATTTAATAAGACTCGTTTGCATGATTATTTTGTCAGGCTGGCTTGCTCAGAGGACAGTTTGGAGCGGGCATACGCCCTTTGTGCTTTAGCTTCCTTTGGCGATCCCGTCTTAAATGAAATCAAATCAACATTTGCTTATGGCAAGCCCGATGTTACACAGCGATTGGCACTGATTCTGGGTCTGCACCTGCTTGGTGATGAAATTGGTGCAGCCGAAAAATACGAGCAGCTTGCCAACGATTATCAAATTGCCTTGCAGCAGGATCGAGTGGACGAAGAAGGCTTAAATCATTTTGAATTAAAATCCTCTAACCCGCTTGCTTTGATTGTTGCGGCAACCATAGCAAAACCGGAGGTTTATTTGGAGGCACTTGCACAGGGCGCTCAAGCTGCTCCGCTGGTCAGATATTTAGCCGATACGGCTTGTTTAAAACGCTTGGTCGGCAAAGGGGCCGGCTCGTATTTACTTGATGATCAAAGAACGGAATTTGTTTTAACCGATAACAAGGAAATCTGCCTTTTGCTGCCCACTAAACGCATAAAGGACTTTGACCTGGATGCCCGACGCAGTAAGCTGGATCATTTTTTACTTTTCCGTTAGTATTCATCTAAGCTGTCTAAGGCCGCTATGGCCCTTTCCATGTCGGCAAAATCCTGTCCTTTTGCTAAACGGATAATTTGCTGATCAGGTAATTTATGAATATCTATATCTATTTTTTGCAGAGCCTCGCCATTTGTGCCGACCGGGCCTTGAAAGAGAAAGAGTGAATCGCCTACTATGCGCAGGTGGCATTTTTTACAATCTTCAGGGCAGAGGGTGTTTTTTTCAATGAAGACGGTGACTGTGCCATACTCGGACCAAAACGGCTGATAGCCTTCGTCCTGCAGTTCTTTAAAGCTTTTACCTGCAAAACGGACATCGCCCGTAACCTGTTCACAGATACGGTGGCGGCAGCAGCTGTAATAGACCTCGTAGTTAACTGGCGTGTCGGCGGTGATATAATTTCCCTGTTCAACGGCGGGCAAAGTCTGCTCCGGCGGGGTTTTATCAATCAGCTCATAGGCTATTAGGCCTAAGACCAACAGTAACAGCGCTGAGGTTAAGGTTATTATTCTTGATATTTGCGGCATATGGTTGTCAACTCCTTATTTTTCCAGTATTATGTCCAAATAAAAGAATAAATATGATTTTTTTATTACATTGGCGCTTTAATGTGTTAATATATTAACTAGTTAACAAAAAAGAGCGTTTTTTTGCAGGAAAACGCAGAATAAGAGCGAATTATAGGCCGATATGTTTTTTACAGCAATAACAAGGGGGGCGAAATAATGCCGATTTTACAGACAGAAAAGATATCCGTCAATTTTGGAGGTCTTTGGGCTGTGCGCGGCGTTGATTTTGCTATTGAACCACAGGAGGTAATTGGCCTTATCGGCCCCAACGGTTCAGGTAAAACCACTTTTTTAAATATTATCAGCGGTATTTATAGAGCAACAGAAGGGCGGGTTATTTTAAACGGTGAGGATGTGACGCGCAAAAAACCTTTTGAGATTTTTCGTCGGGGTATAGCTCGTACCTATCAAGCCAGCCGCCTATGCTGGGATTTAAGTGTAGC
The DNA here is from genome assembly GCA_028709615.1 of Clostridia bacterium. Classification (GTDB taxonomy): domain Bacteria; phylum Bacillota; class Dehalobacteriia; order UBA4068; family UBA4068; genus JAQVWQ01. The sequence continues at coordinate 7,339 of JAQVWQ010000056.1, forward strand.
CGATAACATTTTAACAGGTTTGATCAGCTCGCAAAAAGCTAATTTGTTTGATACTGTCTTTCGCCCTGTTAAGGTAAATGAGGAAATTTATCAAGGCCTAGAAGAAGCCATGGAGCTGCTTTCTTATTTTAATTCCGATTTGGTTAAGCATCGTTATCTGTTAGCTAAGAATATCCCTCATATCGATCGACGGCGCATAGAAATTTGCCGTGCTTTGGCGGGTCATCCAAAAATTTTGCTTTTGGATGAGGTGACAGCCGGGCTGAATGATGAAGAAACAATGACGATGATCGGTGATATTGACAGAATCAGGGAAAGGCTTCCCGATATTGCCATTATTATTATTGAACACGACATGCAGGTCATGCGTGAGGTGCCGCAGCGGATCGTCGTTTTTAATGTCGGCGAAAAAATTGCCGAAGGCAGTTATCAGCAAATTATTAGTGACCGGGCGGTTATCGATGCTTATTTGGGCAAGGAGGCCGCTGTATGAGCAAAATGTTGGTTTTGGACGGCATTTCCAGCCGTTACGAGCGGATTCCCATGCTGATGAAGGTTTCTCTTTCTGTCAATAAAGGGGAGATTGCTTGTGTGCTCGGGGCAAACGGAGCCGGTAAGAGTACACTGTTAAAGGTTGTTTTAGGTATAGTAAAGGCTGAAAACGGCCGGGTTATGATGGCCGGTGAAGATATAACGAATTTGCATACCAATATAAGAGTTGCCAAGGGAATTGCCGTTTGTTCGGCTGCCAGCGGTACTTTTGCCAAAATGTCGGTAGAAAACAATCTAAAGCTGGGCGTCGGTAAAATTGACGGTCAAGAGCTGCAAACCCGTTTGGAAGAAATTTATCAGTGTTTTCCCGTTTTGCGGGAGCGGCTGCGGCAAAAAGCCGGTACGCTTTCCGGCGGCGAAAGAACTATGCTTGCGTTGGCCAGAGCCTTGATTTCCCAACCGCAGCTGCTTTTGCTGGACGAACCCTCTTTGGGTTTGGCGCCGATTATGGTAGAAGAGGTTTATAATACTATTGCCCGACTAAAAGAACAACAAAATGTCACGGCCCTAATTGTTGAGCAAAATGCCCAAAAAGCTCTTTCGGTATGTGATTACGGCTACATTTTACAAAAAGGGCAAATTGTTTTTGCCGGTACGCCCGAGCAGTTGCGCGGTTGCGACTACATAAAATCCCCGGTGATTTAACTGTTATCATAAAGCAAATATTGCTTGTGATATAAAAGAAAAAACGAGGAGTGAGAATTTTGAAGAAGTCTATATTATTGATTTTAATGTGCCTGTTGGCTCTTGGTTTGTGCTTAACCGCCTGCGGCGGGGGAGGAGAAGGCCCCACAGCGGAGATGCCTGAGGTTGTTAAAATCGGCTTTTTTGCCCCCATTACCGGCGGAGACGCAGCCGAAGGTGCTGCTGCCCGTAATGCTTTCCAAATGGCTATTGATAACGCCAACGCTTCCAAAGAGTTCCCTTATGAAATCCAGTTGATTATTGTTGACGACCAAAGCACCGAAAGCGTGGCCGTGGCCGGTGCTCAGCAAATTATCGGTGATGATCTGGCAGTAGCTGCCTCCGGTTTTTGGAATTCCGGTCCGGCTGCCGCTGTTTCCCCTTTATTTACTGATGCCGAAATGCCCTTGTTGATTTGGGGCGCAATTCGTGAAAGCTTGACCGGTGCAGAAACCGTTCCTTACATTACCCGTTCGGCTCCGACCGACAAACAGGAAAATAAACCCTTAGCCGAAACAGTTCTTGATGATATGGCTTATACCGATTGGTTTATTGTGTCTGACCTTAGCTCTTACGG
>JAQVWQ010000057.1 GCA_028709615.1 Clostridia bacterium
GTTTTGGGCTACCATAAGCTCAATGCTGTGGCTGAAGCGATGCGTTGCTTGCGCTGCGACAGAAGGTAGGTGAAAATTGATGATAAACTTAACGATTAACGGCAAACAATATCAAGCCCCCGATGAAAGCACCATTTTACAAGCTTGCCAGCATAATGGAGTTCATGTTCCCACATTATGCTATCAAGAAGGTATTCATCAATTCGGTGCTTGCAGAATTTGCGTAGTTGAAGTCGAAGGCGCCAAAACTCTCCAGGCATCCTGCATGGTTCCCGCCAGAGACGGTATGGTCATCAAAACAAACAGCAAACGCGTACAAAGCGCCCGTAAGGTTTTATATGAGCTGCTTGTTTCCGATCATAATCAAGACTGCTTAGCTTGTGTCCGCAATCAAGATTGCGAATTACAGGCCCTTGGTAAAGAATTAGGCGTTACTCAAGCTCGTTTTGCCGGTGAAGCCCTCGACAACGGAATTGACGCTTGTGTTTCCTTTACCCGCGATCTTTCCAAATGCATTTTATGCCGCCGCTGCGTTACCGTTTGTAACCAAATTCAAGGCACAGGCATTTTGAATGCTCAAAACCGCGGTTTTAAAACTGTTATCGGTCCTGCCATGGATCTGCCGATTGGCGGTGTCAACTGCGCCGTTTGCGGTCAGTGCACCGTGGTCTGCCCCGTCGGCTGCTTGCATGAAACCGACAGCACCCAGGCTGTTTGGGATGCTCTTGACAACCCCGAATTGCGCGTTGTTGTGCAGCCCGCTCCCGCCGTCCGTGTCGGTATCGGCGAAGAATTTGGTCTGCCTTACGGCACCCGCAGCACCGGCAAATTGGCTGCTTCTTTGCGCCGCTTAGGTTTTGATGATATCTTTGATACCAACTGGGCTGCCGACTTAACAATCCTCGAAGAAGGAACCGAGTTCCTCCATCGTGTTAAGGCTGCTTTAACCGGCGGCGAAGCTGTTCTGCCGATGATTACCAGCTGTTCCCCCGGCTGGATCAAATACGCCGAACATCACTTCCCCGGCGAACTTGATCACCTCTCCACCTGCAAATCTCCCCATATGATGTTTGGTGCCGTGATTAAGAAATATTACGCCGAAAAACTGGGCATTGACCCCAAAAAGATTTTCGTCGTTTCTGTAATGCCCTGCACCGCCAAAAAGCTGGAAATCGTCCGTCCCGAAATGACCAACGATGGCCTGCGCAATGTCGATGCGGTCCTTACCGTCCGTGAACTGGGCAATATGATCAAACAAGCCGGTATTGACTTTATCAACCTGCCCGACGAAGAGTTTGATAACCCGCTCGGCTACTCCACCGGCGCCGCCGATATCTTCGGCTTGACCGGCGGTGTTATGGAAGCTGCCCTGCGTACCGTTTATGAACTCGTAACCGGCCGCGAGCTGCCCTTCCCCGACCTGCATGTTGCTCCGATCGTTGGTCTTAACCAAATCAAAGAGGGCACAATCAAAATTGAAAATGCCCTGCCCGAGTACAAATTCCTTGAAGGCGTTGAAGTCAAGGTTGCTGTTACCAGCGGTTTGAAGGGTGCCAATATCCTGATGAAGCAAATTGCCGAAGGCAAATCTCCCTATCATTTCATCGAAGTTATGGGCTGCCCCGGCGGCTGCATCACAGGCGGCGGTCAGCCTCGTACAGCGAATGTTGCCGAAGCCAGAAAAATGCGTTTGCAGCACCTCTACGAAGAGGACGAGAACAAACCGCTCAGAAAATCCCACGAGAATCCGCATCTTATGGCGTTCTACAAAGAGTGGGGCGAACCTTGCGGTCACGAATCTCACGAATACCTGCATACCCACTATGTACCTCGCGGTAACTACAATGAACTGAATGATCAGTCCGATGTCTTTATCGTAAAGAAATAACAGGCTATGCACAAACAAGGAGGTTTTTGCTTTTTAGCAAAAACCTCCTTGTAAGAATTGAGGGTTTATTATGAAAAAAGGCGTCGAAAGTATCCATATTACAAAATGTACTATTGCCGATAGCTTTATTTCTTTAATGAACAAATACGATTATTATAAAATTACTGTTAATATGATTGTCGATCATGCCGGCATCAGCCGGGGAACCTTTTATAATTATTTTGAGAACAAAGAAGAGCTGCTGGATTGGATTTTGGTTCGCGATATAGAAGATTTTGTGCTTCCCTGCATTAAAAAAGGCTTTAACCGTCAGGCTTTATTAATGCTTTTTACTTGCCTTAAATCAAAAAAATCCTTCTACCAAAGAGCTGTTAATGTTCGCAGTGATTTTTATATTTCACCAATGCTTGTCAAGGGCTGCCTGTATCTCAGCTCAGATATGTCATCTACCTTTTACGATAAATGTCAAACAGATACACCGACAATAATTTACGGAGCCGGCCTGGCCGCTGTAATTAATTTTTGGATAAAGGACGGTATGAAAATACCGGAGGGTAAAATGGCCGATGATGTATATACGGCTACTGTTTTGCCATTACTCAAATCAGATTCTGATTTTAACCAAACTGAAGATGAAGAATAATAACCGCCCGCCGATCGGCGGCGTTTTTTTATGCTTATTAACTATTTATACTTGACACCCCCTTTGGCTGCTCAAACTGTATATTTTTTTAATATAAGCATGCCCCGCTAAATTCTTTATTGCTTTTTTTTACTTCAAATGATATAATATATTTTAATTATACTTTTTTTAAGGATATTTGACAAATGATTAAGCATCAATATATGTTACCAGCTATAATAGATGATTTAAGGCTGCGCGGCCATTTTTTTACCGCAGCCTTTTTGCTCTTGCCCTTATTAACCGCAGCTGCTAATATTCAAAGCCTCGCTTTGTCAATACTAACAGTTATAATCTTTCAGGTTATAACTGCCTTTTATTTTTTCTGTCTCTCCGGCACTATGCACTTGCAGCTAAATAATATGCACTTCGCTTTCGGTAGCGGTAAAGGCTTGATCTTTGCCGATTTAATGAATAATAACCGAAACAACACCGTAACGGAGTGGTTTATTGGCTCGTGGCTTTATGCCGGCTACTCTTCGATGTCCACCTTAGCCGGCGAGGTGACCAATCCGCAAGTAGTACTCTGAGTTACCGATGCTTGTATTTTTATGCTTTAATGTACCCTGCATAAAATTTACAAATGCTTACCTTTTTTCTTATGCTACAATCTATTGACTAGAATAAGGGATCAGCTCAGAATAAATTTGTTATTAATAATTATACATTACTTGCTGTTTTTGGACCGATTTATTTTTATAATTAAAACCGATCGGGACAACGAAAAAAACTCTTTTATTAAAATTTTGCTTTAAAACAAAAAAGACCTAAATATAATAATTTTATATTTTATTCCCGTTTATATCATACTAAAAGCACAATCTGCCAGTACGAAGGGAGTACGACAATGATCTACCGTATTATCGTTATCAATCCCGGTTCCACCACTACAAAGGTGGCCCTCTTTGAAAACGAAAGGCCTTTATTTAAAGTAACCGTTGACCATAGTTTAGCAGATCTTCAGGCCTGTAAAAATGTGCAAGAAGAGGTTAACCTGCGTTATAAGGTAATAAAAAAAATTACCGATGAGCATAACTGCGATTTAGCAACCGTTGATGCCTTTGCCTCGCGCGGCGGATTTTTGCGCCCGGTAGAAGGCGGCACCTATTTAATATGTGATCAAATGCTTGCTGATTTAACCGCGGAAAGATACGGCCGGCACTCCTCAAACATCGGACCCTTTATTGCCCGCCGCCTTTCATATGCCTATGGAAAACCGGCCTTAATCACCAACCCCGTTTCCGTTGACGAATATGAAGAATGGGCTAAAATTACCGGCCTGCCGGAAATTACGCGTACCCCAACCTTTCATGTTTTAAACCAAAAAGAGGTCGCCTACCGTGCCGCCCGCCAGATCGGAAAACGCTATGACGAATGCCGTTTTGTCGTAGCACATTTAGGCGGCGGTATGTCTGTCGGCGCACACGAATACGGACGCATTATCGACTCCACATCACCTAATCAGGACGGTGCCTTTTCTATAACACGCAGCGGTGTTTTACCTGCGATGAAGCTGGTCTCCTTATGCTACTCAGGCAAATATACATGGGAAGAAATTAAAGCTTTACTAGCCAATAGTGCCGGAATTTATGCTCATACAGGAGAAACAAATTTTATTCTCTTAGAGGAACGAGCTAAAAGCGATGATAAAATCAGACTGCTTTTGGAAGCAATGGCTTACCGTATTGCTTTTAACATTTGCGCTCATGCCGCGGCGCTCTGCGGCGATATTGATGCGGTAATTTTAACCGGCGGTATCGCCCACAGCAAATATATGGTATCACAAATTCAAAAACGGTCCGGTTTTCTTGCTCCTTTTCTGATCTTTCCCGGAGAATTTGAAATGGAAGGCTTAGCCTCCGGTGCTATTCGGGTTCTCTCCGGCCTGGAAATGGCCAAATACTATTAAAAATAAAGGAGTAATTTTTATGAATAAATATTCAAATTTTAATAATTATATTAAAGAATATCCCACTGAGGACGGACATTTCGGCCCTTACGGCGGCAGCATTTTGCCGCCTGAGCTGATTGACGCCTTTAAAGAAATTGATGAGGCCTACCAAACCATCTGCCACAGCGCCAAATTTATCAACGAGCTGCGCCGTATCCGCCGCGAATTTCAAGGCCGCCCGACTCCCGTTTATCATTGCGAACGCCTTTCCAACAAATTAGGCACATCGCAAATTTACCTTAAACGCGAGGATTTGAACCATACCGGCGCGCACAAGCTCAACCATTGTATGGGCGAAGGCTTACTGGCCACATTTATGGGTAAAAAGAAGCTTATTGCCGAAACCGGTGCAGGCCAGCACGGTGTGGCTTTGGCTACGGCAGCCGCTTATTTTGGTTTGCAATGCGAAATTCATATGGGCGAGGTCGATATTGCCAAACAGGCCCCTAACGTAACCCGGATGAAGATTTTAGGAGCCAAGGTCATTCCCGTATCCAGCGGCTTAAAAACCCTCAAGGAAGCAGTTGACTCTGCCTTTGAAGCTTATATGCACGATTATAAAGATTCCATTTATTGCATCGGCTCCGTTGTCGGCCCCCATCCCTTCCCTTTAATGGTCAGGGATTTTCAAACCGTTGTCGGCATTGAAGCCCGCGAACAGTTTCAGGAGATGACAGGCCTTTTGCCAGATGCTATTTGTGCCTGCGTGGGCGGCGGTTCCAACTCTATCGGCCTCTTTGTGCCTTTCCTGGCCGACCCTGTGGAAATTTACGGCATCGAGCCTTTGGGCCGCGGCCCTAAGATCGGTGATCATGCCGCTACCATGACTTTTGGCAGCAGGGGTCGGCTGCACGGCTTTGACAGCTATCTGCTGCAGGACGAAAAAGGCCAGCCTTTGCCCGTTTACTCTATTGCCAGCGGCTTGGATTATCCCGGCGTAGGCCCCGAACACGCCAATTTAAAAGACCTTGGCCGCGTTCATTACGAGGCTGTTAGCGACGAAGAAGCAATGGAAGCCTTTTTCCTGCTCTCCCGCTATGAGGGGATCATTCCCGCTATTGAAAGCGCTCATGCCTTGGCCGGAGCTATAAAAATGGCCCGGGAAAAACGCCACGCTTCGATCTTAGTCAACCTTTCGGGCCGCGGTGACAAAGATCTTGAATATGTAGTCGAACATTACGGAACAGGCGAACGCTTTCTCAAGTAATCAGCAAATATTTTAACCGCAGCAGGGTTTTTACCCTGCTGCTTTTTTGTTGTCACTTGAATTTATTAAACATAAATACAGAGCCGCTTTGTATTGATCAATCCCGTTTTTTACTCATCAGCAAGCAGCGCAGCAGCACCACAACAGCCATTACCGGCAAGGTGCTGCCGCAGGGCAAATCAAAGCCGAGTAAAACGCGGTAAAGGACAAAGCCGGCCAACCAGCAAATAAAGGCCGTTATCTCCAGTTTAGCTTCTGTTTGATATTTTGCGCAAAAAAAGTAGTCGGCCATTACCACAGCGGCCATCGGCGCAAAGACCGAACCGATCAAATACAAAAAATTTTCATATTGCTCCATCGGCACAAAAACTGCCAGCACTAAACCGACAAGGCAGGCCGTAACGGCAGCTTTTTTTTCGTCAATAAAACTAAACAAATGGTGAGAGCAAACACCGGCCGACCAAACATCCAAAAAGGTAGTGGTAACGGTAGAAAGCACCACAATCAGCAAACCGCAAAGTCCCAACCCGGCCGCGAGCATTATTTGCACAACATCACTTGTTCCGGCATAGCAAGCCGCGGCCAAGCCGATAAAGTACATTAAGCAGCTGCCGCCAAAATAAGCTGCGGCCGACACCGCCGCCGAGGCCTGCGGCCGTGCGCTGTGCCGGGTATAATCCGCCACCAGGGGCAGCCAAGAAAGCGGCATGGCAATCGACAGCTCTAAAGCCGCGCCAAAAGAAAGTCCGCCCGCTGCCCCTGCCGGCAAGGCGCCGCTTTTAAAAACAACGACAGCCAAGACCAGGCTTAATATCAACAGCAAGGCGCAAACGGGCAGATGCAACTTGCCTAAGCGGCGCAGACCCAGCAATACCCAAAGAATAATCAAGCCGCCTATCACAAGTGCCCAAAGATTTTCGCCGCCGCTAAAAAGCTGGCTAACCGCGCGCGCACCGCTGATAATCATGACCGCCGTCCAGCCGACTAATTGCAGAATGTTTAATAGGGCAAAAAAATTGCTGCCGCTGCGGCCAAAAGAACGGCCGGCAATCTCCATTGAGCATTGCCGCTGCTTGGCGCCGATCAGCGCCATTAAATAGAGCAAATAGCAGCCGATTAAATGACCGGATAAAATTGCCGCCGTACCCTTTGCCATACCCAATGGGGCAAAAAGCGCACCGGTAATTATTTCCGCCAAAGAACAGGCGGCAGCAAACCAAAGTAATCCGTTGCTTAAAACCGTTGTTTTTTCATTTTTGTTATCCATTTAAAAGACCTCCCCAAAAAAATTAAACACAAGCGGCCCAAAAAAAGACTGCTTGTGTTTTTTAGGCTCCCTACGACGGCATTATCCGTATCAGGTTAAAAGGGTTAAGGCGATACGCGCCTACTCTCAGCTTGCCAATGCAAGCTCCCCTGCTGTTATTCAGTTTTTGCTGCCGTATTTAAAATTTTGCGGCTTTGCGTTCTTTAAGCCAACGCCCGAAAACCAGCATTAAAATCAAAGAAACGACTAATACTACTACAAAGGTTATTAACAAAATAATGTAAGGAATTAAATTACCGTCTTTGATCATCAGCATTGCCCAAATGCAAACCAGCATACCAATGAAAAAAACCAAAGCAGGTAAATAAGCGACGGCTTTTTTATTTTGACCGATTAAGGAGCAAAGCAATTGCAGCGGTACGGAGCTAAGTAAGATTGCAATAATTATCTGCCAAGACAAGAATCTACACCCCTCTCCAAAAAACTCAATAAATTTTCTGCGCTTCGTCCTCCTCCATTTCAAAAGCATGGGCCGATGTGGGAAAAGTTCCTTCCCTGACCTCTTTGATATATTGAGCAAAGGCCTGTCTGATAGCCGCCTGTAAATCGGTAAACTTGCGATTGAATTTTTGCTTATCGCCGATAGATAAGCCCAGCATATCCTCGGAAACCAAAAGCTGGCCGTCACAGCTCGAGCCCGAACCGATACCGATGGTTATTATATCCAGCTTTTCTGTAATCAGCTTGGCAGCCTCTTGAGCAATACACTCTAAAACAATGGCAAAGGCTCCGGCCTCTTCCAAATCCTGCGCGACAACAGCCAATTCTCTGGCATCGTTTTCGTCAAGGCCCTGAGCCGTATAGCCCTCCCATAAATGAGCGGTTTGTGGCAAAACGCCGATATGGGCAACCACGGGGATACCGCGCAAAGTCAGCTCTTTAACTATGGGAATAATTTCCTCGCCGCCTTCAATTTTAACTGCTCTGGCGCCGCCTTCTTTAATCAAGGCTATGGCGTCGGCCAAGGCCCTTTCCGTACCCATTTGGCAAGAGCCGTAAGGCATATCGGCTACCACAAAAACATTGCCCGCCCCACGCACAACCGCCTTGGTGTGATGGATCATTTCGGTCAGGGTTACCGGTACGGGAGTTGAATAGCCTAAGATGGTCATTCCCAAAGAATCCCCCACCAAAATCAAATCGACGCCCGACTCGGCAGCTAAATAGGCCGTAGGATAATCATGGGCGGTCAGCATAGTAATTTTATGTCCGTTTGCTTTTTTTTCTAACAGCTGTGGTATAGAAAAAATTTTTGCCACCATAATTTAACCTCCTTATAGAATTATATCATTTCGACATCAGCTTTAATTCTCCTGTTTTTTTACCTTTTAAACGGATAATTTTTACCAAAACCGGGAATGCTATAGATAATACTAACATCAAAGGAGCTTATATGAGAAAAATACATCTGTTTACATTGCTGTTTATCGTCAGCATTTTAATAATGGGCCAATCCGAAGCCTGCCTGGCAAATGACGGCAGATTAGCCTATCAGGCTGATGGCACAAAAACCGTTACCGCAATCGCCTCAGCCTACGGCTGGGAAGGAGAACTGGTGGCAGCAATGAACAACCTTGACCCCTCCGATAAGCCTCAAGGGCAAATCTACCTGCCGCTGGAACCGCAGCAAACAATAACCGTTAATAAAGGAGATACCCTTTGGGATTTAGCTCAAAGCCATTGTACCACTGTGGCAGCCTTAATTGACAGCAACAAGCTGAAAAACCCACGCCTGCTTAAAGTTGGGCAAGAATTATGCGTGCCTGTTGCTAATCTGAGTGAACCGACGGAAATCATCATTAAAACGCTTCCCGTCACAACCGTTTTGGCCTCTCGCAGCAGCAGCGATTTTATTTGGCCCTTAAAAGGATTGATTACCTCTGTCTTCGGCCCCCGCGGCGACGGTTTTCACCACGGACTTGATATAGCCGACGATACAGGCAGCACTATTATAGCCGCCGCCGGCGGTAAGGTCGAATTTGCCGCCTGGCATTCCAATATTTACGGCAAAATGGTCATTATAAAAAA
>JAQVWQ010000058.1 GCA_028709615.1 Clostridia bacterium
AACGGCCAATAAGCGGCAATTTTCCGCTAAGTGCGCTCTTATTTGCTTAACATTACTCGATAATGCATCTAAGTCTATTTCCAGCCAATTTGTCAACTGCTCTCTAATCATAAAATCTCCTTATTTTTTGCGCAGTTTTTTCTTTAAGTAAATTATTTTGCGCACCCCAATTTGATATTTGGGTTCAATAAAATTATAAAAACTATACAGGCCCTTTCTGAAGGGCAAATCAAATTCGCCGACAAAGCTGGTATATTGACCGCCAAAGCCGCGTTTAAACTTAACCAGCCCATACAAAGGGTGATCATCGGGGACATCGCCGGGAACGCCGCGAAAATCATAAAGAGTGCAGCCGTTAGCCTTTGCCCACTTAATCATTTCCCATTGCATCAGATAATTGGGCATCACATTGCGGTACTGATTAGAAGAAGCGCCGTAAATATACCAAGCCTTTTTTCCGAGCTTAAAAGCCAGCGCGCCGGCAATATTCTTGTCCTGATAGCGAACCAAAAACATCTCGGCCAAGCCTTTTGGCTGCAGATGCTCGTAAAAGCTCTGAAAATAGCTCAACGGACGAATTAAGAACCTGTCCCGCTCGGCGGTTTCCTGCAGCAGGGCATAAAATGCGCCAAGCTCCTCAGAGGTGGCAATATCGACTTTTACACCTTTTTTTTCGGCCAAACGCAGGTTATAACGGGTTTTTTGGTGCATAGCCGCCAGCAATTCTTCCGCACAGGGGCTAATATCCAGACGAAATACATGGCGCGGCTGAATACCCTCAAAGCCGGGGCCGCTGCCGGCAGCTATAAAGCCCGTACGCGATAAAGCCATTTGCCAATCTCGGTTACTCTCCGCAACATCAGGATCAACCTTACAAAAAATCGCCTTATTGACTTTGGCTACCTCGGCAACAGCCTTCCACAGATAGTCCCAAACCTCCATACGGCTAATATCTAAAACGGGGCCGCGCGGAGCATAAAAAAGGCTGCCCATTGCCAAGGGCAAGGGACGCTTTAAGAGCGAGCAGGCCGCGATAATTTCTCCGTTCTCTTCTATTATTAAACGCAAGGGCTGCCAAGCGCCTTCTTTTACCTCTCCCCATTCCCAAGTCTGCAAAATATGTCCTTTGGAGTGGTGTTTGATAAAATTATCAAAGCGGTCTTTTTCCGTAACATCCAGCAAGCGGTATTGCAATTTTGTTTCCTCCTAAAAAAACATAATAACCTTAGCTTATATAATTTCGCTGTTTTTACTCCCATTCCTGCCAAAAGCAGGAAAGAGGCCGTCGGCAAACGACAGCCTCTTTCTTTATTTAAACGCTCCCGGGGAGCGAACAAGGCGGCAGCGCGCCGCCATAGTTCAAAATATGAAAAATATTTTTAAACGGTGAACAAGTCCGACAAAATTTTTAATTAACCTTTTATGGCGACCAAGCATATAATTAAGTATATATTAACCTATAAGAGGTGATTTTTTTATGAGATGTCCCAGTAACCGTTGTATGAGCAATTGCTGCTGCAACAGACCCAACTGCGATACATCCGAACCAGTAGGCTGCGCGACAAAAAGGATCAAAGCCTTAATCAACACCGTATTGGATGGCTGCTGCAAATTTGATGAAGTAAAAAAAGAAGTGGTTGTACCGATTAAAGGCAGATGCTGTCCCTGCCCTATCACCCTTGGCCAATCTTTAGCCATTAAACAAAACGGACCTGTAACCTGCAGCGAAATTCAACGCAGTGTCAACCCCTGTGAATGTGACTGCCAGTCAACAGTTTTAACCTGCTACCCGATCAAATTTGCCGATCCTTGCGACGACGACAACTGCAAATGGATTGAGCAAACCTTTACCTCCATCTTCCCCGTTGCTCTTGTTTGCTCCAGTCAATCCACATTGGATTGCCAAAACAGCCGTATTGTCTCTATGAGCGCTGTTGTAACTCAGATCGAAAATGACTATGTTGTTGTTACTATTGCCTTAACCGTCAGAATTTGTCTGCGCCAAACAGTCATGCAAGAGCATTATATTAATGTAGCCCCTGTTACCACTGAACTCTGCAAAGAAGTTGCTCCGGCCAACGACTGCTCGGCCTGCGATGGCACCGGCGCAGAAATCTTCGATGTAACCCCCGTTCCCTTCCGCTAAACGCTGTTTATTAAAAAAGGCTTACCGTATTATAACGGCAAGCCTTTTTTATTTATTTATTTTTTGCCAGCATCTTGGCTCTGACCTTAAGCGGCAGGCCAAATAAGTTAATAAAGCCTTCCGCGTCCTTTTGATTATAAACATCATCTTCTTCAAAGGTGGCTATTTCTGAATCATACAGAGAGTAGGGGCTCTTTGTGCCGACAACGCTGCAATTACCTTTATAAAGCTTTACGCGCACTGTTCCGCTGACGGTTTCCTGTGTTTTGTCAACAAAGGCGTCTAAAGCCTCGCGCAAGGGAGAAAACCACAGGCCGTCATAAACCAGCTCGGCATAACGGATAGCCATTGTTTCTTTATAATGCATGGTAATTCTGTCCAAACAAAGGCGCTCCAAGGCCTCGTGAGCTTCGTACAAAATCGTACCGCCGGGAGTTTCATAGACCCCGCGCGATTTCATCCCGACCAAACGATTTTCCACCAAATCGGCAATACCTACACCGTTAGCCGCACCCAGCTCGTTTAATTTTGCTACCAAAGCGGCGGGAGCATAAGCTTGACCGTCAATTTTGACTGGCCTGCCCTTTTCAAAATCGATTTCAATGTAAGTGGGGGCATCGGGAGCCTTTTCGGGAATTACGCAAATATGATAAAGTCTGTCCTGCGGTTCGTTCCAAGGGTTTTCCAAATCGCAGCCCTCATGGCTCAAATGCCAAATGTTTCTGTCCATGCTGTAAGGGTCTTTTTTGGTGACAGGTACGGGAATACCGTGAGCGCTGGCATAATCAATCTCCTGATTACGGGAGCGGATATCCCACTCGCGCCAGGGGGCGATTATTTTTAAATCAGGAGCCAAGGCCTTGACCGTCAGTTCAAAACGAACCTGATCGTTACCCTTGCCTGTACAGCCGTGACAAATAGCATCACAGCCCTCTGCTAAAGCGATACCGACCAGATAACGGGCGATAATCGGACGGGCAAAAGAGGTGCCCAGCAAATATTTTTTCTCGTAAACCGCCCCGGCGCGCAGAGTGGGGAAGACAAAATCCTCCACAAATTCCTCGGTCAAATCTCCGACAAACACCTTAGAAGCCCCGGAAGCAATGGCTTTTTCTTTAACTATATCCACTTCTTTTCCTTGTCCGACATCACCACAAACGGCTATGACCTCGCAGCCGTAATTTTCCTTAAGCCAAGGAATAATAATCGAAGTATCCAAACCGCCGGAATAAGCTAAAGCTACTTTTTTAACTGCCATTTTAATTCTCTCCTTTAAAAATTAATTAACCAGCATAATTTACATTACCGAAGCCATAATTGCCATTTGCGCCCAAAGGCGATTTTCGGCCTCATCAAAAACAACGGACTGCCTGCTTTCCAAAACCCCGTCCGTAATTTCCAAGCCGCGTTTGGCGGGCAGACAATGCAGCACTATTGCCTCCTTATCGGCCAAGGCCAGCAGCTTTTCGTCAAGGCAAAAGCCCTTAAAGCGTTGGTATTTTTCCTCAGCCTCGGCCTCCTGGCCCATCGAAGCCCAAACATCGGTATATAAAACATCGGCGCCCGCAGCGCCCTCGGCAGGGCTGTGGGTTATTTTTAAGCTGCCGCCGCTGCTTTGAGCAAATTTATAACCGTTTGCAACAATGTCCGCATCGGGTTCATAACCTTTAGGACAGGCAATCACCACATTCATGCCCATTTTTGTGCCGCCGTTGATCAGCGAATTAGCCATATTATTGCCGTCGCCTATATAGGTCAAGTTCAATCCTTTTAATGCACCCTTGTGCTCAATAACAGTCTGTAGATCAGCCAATACCTGCACGGGATGAAGCAAATCCGTCAGGCCGTTAATGATCGGAATATCCGCGTATTCGGCCAGCTCCTCCACCTGCGAATGAGCATAGGTTCTGATCATTATCCCATCTAAGTAGCGGGAAAGCACGCGGGCCGTATCTTTGATCGGCTCGCCGCGGCCTATTTGCAGATCGTTAGCCGATAAAAAGAGGCCGACACCACCCAGATAATAGATGCCCGCCTCAAAAGATACGCGGGTACGGGTTGAGCTTTTTTGAAAAATCATTCCCAGGGTTTTACCCTTTAAAAAATCAATCGGCTTACCGGCTTTTTTTTCTTGCTTTAAAAATTTAGCAAAATCAATTAAATACTCCAGTTGCACGGGCGTAAAATCCGCCAGCGACAAAAAGTCCCTGCCCTTCAGCTCCTTTAATAATTCCATCAATATTCCTCCTTACCTGACAATCATAGTCCCCATGCCTTCTTTGGTAAACAACTCCAGCAAAATACTGTGCGGCTGGCAGCCGTTGATAATATTGGTGCCGTCCACACCGGCCATCAGTGCCTCCACGCAGCATTTTATTTTAGGTATCATTCCGCCGGCCACTACGCCTTCTTCAATTAAACGCGGAACCTCATTGATTTTTATTTCCGGTATAATCTCTTCCTTATGAGCCGCATCCCGATAAATCCCCGGCACATCGGTTAACAGCATCAGGCGCTTGGCACGCAGGGCTTCGGCAATTTTTGAGGCGGCATAATCGGCATTGATATTATAAAAATTACCCTCGCTGTCACAGCCAATCGGCGCCACCACAGGTATAAAGCCTTGATCAAGATTGGTTAAGAGCAATTTGGCGTTGACCCTTTGGATTTCCCCCACCAAGCCAAGTTCAGGCTGATCCGGCAAGGGGCGGCATTGCAGCAATTCGGCGTCAATACCCGAAAAACCGATGGCCTTGCCGCCGTGACGATTGATATGGACGACGATATCGGGGTTGACCTTGCCCATTAAAGCCATTTTCACCACGCCGATCGTGGCCTCGTCAGTCACACGCAAACCGTCAATAAAGCGGCTTTTTATTTGCAGCTTAGCCAGCAGATCGTTAATTTCCGGGCCGCCGCCGTGAACCACAACCGGCTTCATCCCCACCAGCTGCATCAAAATCAGGTCATGAATTACCGCTTCCTTCAGTTCCTCGCTGATCATGGCGTTGCCGCCGTATTTAACAACGATAATTTTACCGTAATGACGCTGCATATAAGGGAGAGCGTCAATTAAGATATTCGCCTTGACTTGCGCCGAGGCCAATGCTTGACTATTCACTTTAACACTCTCCTTAAGAACGGTAATCGCCGTTGATTTTTACATAATCATAAGTCAGATCACAGCCCCAAGCTGTGGCCGATGCTTGACCCTGATGAAAATCAATAGTCGTAATAACTTCTTTTTCGCTTAAGACCTTTAAGGCCAGTTCCTCATCAAAAGGCAGATCCTTGCCGCCCTTTAAAACAAAAAATTCACCGCCGGCGCTTTTTAAGCTGACATCAACCAATTTAATGTCAAAATCCGCGCCCGAATACCCCAAAGCGCAAGCAATACGCCCCCAGTTGGCATCATTACCAAAAAAGGCCGCCTTGACCAAAGAGGAAGAAACCACACTTTTGGCGGCTAAACGAGCATCTTTTACGGTCTTGGCGCCGTTGACGGTAATTTCTAAAAGCTTGCTTGCTCCTTCACCGTCGCGGGCAATTTCCTTGGCCAAATAAACCAGCACAACCTGCAAAGCCTCAGCAAATTGAGCGTAGCCGGCAGAGCTGTCGTCCTTAATTGCCTTATTATGCGCCATTCCGCTGGCGAAGGCAATAACAGAATCGTTTGTTGAGGTATCGCCGTCAACGGAGATCATATTAAAGCTCATATCGGTTACTTCTTTTAAGGCCTGTTGCAAAGCCGCGGGAGTAATAACGGCATCGGTGGTAATAACAGCCAGCATTGTCGCCATATTGGGATGGATCATGCCCGACCCCTTAGAGATGCCGCCCATTTTCACGAGCTTGCCGTCCAACTCAAATTCGACGGCAATTTCCTTGGCAAAGGTATCGGTAGTGCGAATAGCCTCTGCGGCGTCACCGCCGCCGTCACGGCTTAAAGCCCCAACGGCTTGTAAAACGCCGGGTTCAATTATTGACATAGGCAGCTGCACGCCGATAATACCAGTCGAGCAAACCTGTACCTCATCGGGAAAAATCGGCAGCTTAGAGGCCACCAATTCGGCCATTTTTCTGGCATTTTGATAGCCCTCTTCGCCGGTGCAGGCATTGGCGTTACCGCTGTTGATCACTACCGCGCGGCTCCAGCCCTTTTCGGCATGCTCGCGGCTCCAGATAACGGGAGCAGCCGCATATTTATTTTGCGTAAAGCAGGCCGCGGAGGTCGATTTTTCCTCACAATAAATCAGCGCAAGGTCTTTTTTGCCGCTTTTTTTCAAACCGGCGGTAATACCTGCGGCCTTAAAACCCTCCGCCGCGGTTACCCCGCCCGTAATTACTTTTATTTTATCTGTCATTTTGCTGTTCTCCTTTTTAATTGGCGGAAAAAATCCGCGTAAATACATTTTCATGGAAAAAGTGGGGACAAACGCAAACCCTGCTGTTCATCATACCCGCAAAGCAGGTTCATATTCTGCAAGGCTTGTCCCGCCGCTCCTTTAATCAAATTGTCAATGGCCGAGGTGGCAATCGCCCGCCCTGTCCGCTGATCGTAGGTTACGGAAATATGGCAGCTATTGGTGCCCAAGGCCCATTTGGTTTTGGGATTGACGCCGCTTGGGTGAACGATCACAAAAGGTTCGTCAGCGTAAGCTTGTTCATAAAGAACAGTCAGCTCGGCAGCGGATAAAGGCTTTTTAATTTTTGCATAGCTCGTAGCCAATATACCTCTGCTCATCGGAGCCAAATGCGGCGTAAAATTAATTATCTGCAGCTCGCCGGAAGCGGCAGTCAAAATGCGCTCGATTTCCGGAGTATGGCGGTGAGCGGCCACTCCATAAGCGTTAACACTGCCGTCTGCCGAGCAATATATGTTATTCTCCGTCGGATTTTTACCCGCTCCCGAAACGCCGGAAACCGCATCAACAATTACCGTATCGGGTACAAGCAAGCCCGCCTTGGCCAAAGGATAAAGCGATAAGATCGAAGCTGTCGGATAACAGCCGGGATTACCGATAATCTGCGCATCGGCAATCTCCTTGCGATAAAGCTCAGGCAGGCCATATACCGCTTGAGATGCTAAATCGGGTCGGTTATGCTTGACCTTATACCATTTTTCATAAACGGCCGTATCGGGAAAACGAAAATCGCAGCCGATATCAATCAGCTTTTTACCAGCCTGATAACAGGCGGCGGCAATTTCCACAGCCAAGCCGTGGTGCATGGCCGTAAACACAACATCAGACTCATCAACAACCTTGTCCAAATCCAAGGCCTCAACTTGGCCCTTGATTCTACCTCGCAAGTAGGGGAAGGCATCAATAAGCGACATACCGACCGAACTGACGCCGACGGCATGCACAATTTCCGCCTCGCCGTGATTTAGTAATAAATTTAATAATTGGCCTCCGGCATAGCCGGTCGCGCCGATTAAGGATACCTTAACCACTTTTTTTCCACCCTTCAAAAATATATGAATTTATTATAATACTAAATGTATAATAATGCAAGTATTTTTTTGCCTAATTTTAAATAATTTTCTTTAATCCTTTTAAACCTTTACTATAATACTTGATGTAAGACTTAGCGCTTAATGAATATATATTCGTTTATGCATATAATATGCATATTTAGCCGTTGCCTTGCTCAATAAACCACCGGCCTATACCGCTGTAAAGGCTATAGGCCAGCTGCCATTGATATTCGCGGGACAAAAGTCTTTGCTCCTCCTCTGCGTTAGACAAAAACCCCAGCTCGCATAAAACAGCCGGCACATCAACATTATCAAGCAAAAAAGAATCCCGATGACACAAAGCCACGCGCTTGTTGGTTTCGTCTATACGCAGCAAGGACACCTGCAGTGCTCCGGCCAAAGCCTTGCTTTGTTCGTCATTACCAAAAAACACCTGCGCACCGTGCTGAGAGCAATCGGCCGCATAAGCGTTGCCGTGAATACTGATAAATAAATCCGCCCCCTCGGCAAGGGCGGCCCGGCGCGTCAGATCATCACGCTTAATCGGAGCCAGTTCTTTATCGGCAGTTCTCGTCAGCAACACCGTTGCCCCGCCGCCGCGCAGCAGTTCCGCCAAATAAGCAGAAACCGCCAGATTAATATCAGCCTCGCGGCTGCCGCTTACGCCGATCACCCCGGGATCATAGCCGCCGTGACCGGCATCCACAACAATGGTTTTACCGGCCATAGCCCAAGAAATTACATTTTGCGTGCGCGTCATATCCAAGTAAACCAACCCCCCGGCCAAAAGCACTACAAAGAGCAGGCTTACCGCTATTATTTGTTTTATTCGCCAATAGGCGGCAAAAAAAACACCCTTAACCACCATATCCCCTCCCTCTGATAAGAAGGTTTATGACGGCTAAGGGTCATTTAGCACAATAAATTATTTGCTATAAGTTTGCGGAGCGGCGCACTCACCGGCCAAATTGCGCAGGATTTCCGAGCCATGCTTTAAAGCAGGTAAAATTACCTGCAAATTTTCTTTAACCGCTTTGGGGCTGCCGGGCAGATTAATAATAATCGTTTTACCGCGCAAGCCGGAACAAGCCCGCGAAAGCATAGCATGAGGGGTCTTTTCTAAAGATTTTGCGCGCATAACCTCGGCAAAACCGGGAGCCTCGCGCTCAATAACGGCCTTTGTTGCCTCAGGTGTCACATCTCGCAAAGAAAAGCCCGTACCGCCTGTGGTAAAGATAAAATCCGGCTGATGGCGGTCTGCCCACAGCTTTAATTTTTCCTCAATTTGCGCCTGTTCGTCAGGGATGATTTCATAATCGACGACCTGCCCGCCAATCGTAGCAAAGACTTCCTTGATAGCAGGACCGCTCAGATCCTCGCGCTGGCCGCGGCTGCCCTTATCGCTGACGGTCAAAACGGCGGCAGTCAGGGGATTGACGATTTTTATTTCATCACC
>JAQVWQ010000059.1 GCA_028709615.1 Clostridia bacterium
CAGCCGTCCCGGTGTGGATTATTATGCCGATACTGCTTGGTGGGCTTTTGCTCAAGACCAAGACTGGGTTTATATTTATAAGGTTCCGGTTGAGCAGATTGAAAAAGATAGCTATGATCAAGAATTGTCCCCGCTGATTTATGCCTTGCTGGAAGGTATTACAACTCATAACGGATTATTTCCTTCAAATAATAAAATGGTAGAAGCTACCTTGCTTTATAGCGGTTTTGCTTTGGATGAACGGACGGCTTTATCTGTGGAGAGTGTGGGTTGGATGTCTGAGTCTATTGTAGAGGCAGAAGATAATATTGATACCGATCCCGGTTATGGTTGTGAAATTTTGTTGCATACTTTTTCTATGCCTGGCGGTTTTGATGAGCAAAAAAGTGAGGGTTTGGCTTTAAGTGATGCCCAAATAGAAAGCTTAATGGTGCGTTCTGTGGCCTTGTATCAGGCTGCTTACTTTGATTTTGCACCTTTGTTGAGTGCTTTGACACTTGAGCCAGTAGATTTAGAAGCCTTGACTGCGGCGGTGCAGGCAACAGGTTCTCAATGGCCGCAAGGCTTGGAATACCCGGCTTTATCAAAAGAAGCAACAGGCGGCTATACGGTTACACTTATGGCAGGTCAGCAGGTTGTAATTTTTAACTTTGTTTTAACAGAAGATCAGAACCTGCTTTGTGACTGGTTTAGTGTGAATTGATTATTATATAATTAAATAAAACAGCCCTGCACAATTTGAGTGTAGGGCTGTAATTTTAAAATAAATATGTAAATGTTATTGCTTGTCCGAGTAATCAACAAAGCTGATATCCAAATCTACATTTCCTTTTATCCCTTTTACTCTTCCGGTAGAGCTATATTGCCACATGGCAAGATCATAATAAAAGCGTGGGGCTGTCGTATAACCTGCAAACCAAAAATCATAAGCGCCCAGTCGGCTTAAATCGTAATGCCTTAAACCGATCGGAATATTGAAATAGACCATTGGAGTATAGCCTGCGGCCTGTATAGTTTCGCAAAAGGCCAAAGCGCAGTCTGTTGTAACTGCAGCAGGCATTTTGTCTGTACGGGCTGTTGATCCCGAAACATTCTCCCAATCGTAAACTATGGGATAGGTAATGTCATAGCCTTTGATTGCATCTAAAACTATGTTAGCCTCTTCAATAGCTTCCTCAACGCCGGTGGCTTGCGAATAATAATAAACTCCCACATCCAGCCCGTTTGCCGTTGCTCCTTGCAGGTTTTGTGTAAAATAAGTATCGGGCATAGTTGCTCCGGATACATAACCGCGATAACCGACTCGCAGCATGGCAAAATCTATACCGTCTGCGGCAACAGCGCGCCAGTCAATATTCTCTTGCCAAGATGATACATCAATACCGCACCGGTATTCGCCGCCTTTATAAGTCATTCGTCCGTCAACCAGAGTAAAATCTGTTGCCAGACGAGTATTCTTTTTGAGATTGAGAGCAATGGGATAGCCGTTGTTTGCGTAATAAATTTTGTCGGCTCTGCCGCCTTGAGCATCCCACAGCAGGCTTGCCTGACCGATATTGATGATTTTACCCGTAATTACTGTGTTTTCGATCATTACGCTGCCTGTAGCATTGCCGGTTATATATAAATTGCCGTCTATGTAGGAGTTAATTATATTCATGCCCTGGCTGTTGCAGCGCACTGAGCCGTCAACAACAAAGCTGTACAAATTGCTGTTGTTACAATTAAAGGCAATGATGTTATCAATAATTTTAACAATTTCGGCACGGGTTATTTTATCCTGCGGACGGAAAAGGTTGTTTGCACCTTGCATATAATTGTTTTGTGACATTATTTGTACATTTTCGCTTGCCCAGGGAGCAATTTTATCATAATCCGCATAGGCAGTCATCTCTCCGCCGTTGAGAGGTTTAACGGCAAAGGCCCGCACCAGCATGGCTGCCGCTTCTTGACGGGTTACGCTGTCATTGGGGCGAATTTTACCGTAGGCGCCCAAAATCACATTTGCCTCATTGAGCCGCAGCAGGGCGGGAGTGTACCAGGCATTGGCCGATAAGTCGGAGAAGTTATTGCCGGAAGCTGCTTGATAAACCATTAAACGATCGATTATTACGGCCATTTCACCGCGGGTAATGCTGTCATTGGGACGGAACAAGCCCTCAGAGCCTTTTAAAATCCCGGCATCGCTCCATTTTTCGATTTGTTCCTTGGCCCAGTGACCGTTAATATCATCGTAGTCGGTAGCTGTAACCGATAGCGAAAACATTAAGAGTAATAAGCTGCAGACAGTTATCAGCAGGATTGTTTTTTTCACAATAATATCTCCTTTGAAATGTGTTGTTTAGACAATTATATCATAAAAATCGACAAAAGGTAATTGATTTAATAATTAGCAGAATTTGGTAATTAACGCGAACTAATTATAAATATTAAACCATTCTATATAATGATAATATATTATATACTATTGTTCCTGTTGTTACTGATTAAATGGTCGTTTATATGATGTTATAAGCTAGCAGTGATTAATCAGCATATATTTTATGAGGGGTAGGGTGCTTTTTTGCGCGCTTAAGGCGTTTTTGGGTAAAAACATAGGTAAAAAAGTAAATAAAAAGGCCGCTTTAAATGACATTTTTGGCATTTAAAGCGGCCTTTGCTTTTGGAGCTGGTGGCCGGATTTGAACCGGCGGCCTGCTGATTACGAATCAGCTGCTCTGCCAGCTGAGCTACACCAGCACTTTATAAAATTTGATTTATATTGGGCTTTGCTAGGCCCACAAAATATATTTTAACTGCTGGCGAAGGGAAAGTCAAGAAAAAAATGCAGGATATAGTTCAAATCCCGTCGAAAATAATAAAATATACCAAAAGGGGGGTTAAGGCGTGAAGATATTAGGTTTTGATCCGGGAACTGCCACTACCGGTTATGGCGTAATTGAGGCTGTTGGCAGCAGCTTGCAGCTACTGGATTATGGTACTATCAGAACCTTATCCGCTACTCCTATGCCCGAACGCTTAGCCATTATATACGATGCGGCCTGTCAGCTGATAGAGCGTTTTTCGCCTGAGCAAATTGCTGTGGAGAAACTCTATTTTAATACTAATGTAACAACAGGTATAACAGTGGCACAGGCTCGCGGTGTGTTGCTCTTGGCGGCTGCTCAAAGACAAATTCCAGTAGGTGAGTACACTCCCTTGCAGGTTAAACAGTCTATTGTCGGTTATGGAAAAGCCGAAAAACAGCAAATTCAGTATATGATCAGCAGGCTTTTAAATATTAAGGTCACTCCGCGTCCTGATGATGCGGCCGATGCCTTGGCTATAGCCGTTTGCCATTCTAATTTTTATCAGACTAAAGCTCTAAGGGGTGAATGATTATGATTGCTTTTGTGCGTGGAAGATTGTCGGCAATTGAAGACGATTGCCTGATAATTGACAATAACGGTATAGGCTTAACTGTTTTTGCACCGCTGGCAATGATAGATCCCCGTCCTGCCGTTGGCGATGAGCTGTTTTTACATACCTATTTACAGGTACGGGAAGACAGCTGGAATCTTTTTGGTTTTTCTCAAAAGGAGCAGCTCAAGACTTTTAAGCTATTAATTGGTGTTTCGGGGGTCGGTGCTAAAACGGCTTTGGCGGTATTAAATGTACTTGCGGTGGGAACAATTGCAGCAGCCGTATCCTCCAATGATTATAATGTTTTTTGCGCTGTTCCAGGTGTAGGTAAAAAAACTGCTCAACGCTTAACACTTGAGCTTAAAGATAAAATAACCTTTGCCGAAGATAGTTTGTCGGCAGAAGATTTTGGTGCAACTAAAGCTGTTTCATCGGCTGATAACGATGTGCTGGCTGCCCTTTTGCAGTTGGGCTTTTCGGCAACCGAGGCTCGTTCATTAGTTATTAAAGCGCAACAAAGCCTGCCCGAAGGCAGCGACAACGAAACCTTATTAATGTCTGCTATTAGGCTTTCTGCCCGTTCTTGATTAGTTTTGGAGGTTTGAAAATTGGAAGAAAACCGTATTATTACCAGCCATCTGCGAGAAGGTGAAGGCGAGGCTGATCGTTCGATCCGTCCTTTGTCTTTTAATGAATATGTAGGACAAAAGCAGGTTAAAAGTAACATAGAGGTTTTTATTAACGCCGCAAAAAGGCGCGGTGAGGCGCTTGATCATGCTCTTTTGTACGGACCGCCCGGCTTGGGTAAAACCACGCTGGCCAATATTATAGCCAACGAATTGGGCGTTCATATTCGCATTACATCGGGGCCTGCTATTGAAAGGCCCGGGGATTTGGCGTCTATTATTTCCGGTTTGGAGCCTAACGATGTCTTGTTTATTGATGAAATTCATCGCTTGCCCCGTGCTGTTGAAGAAGTGTTATACCCTGCCATGGAAGATTTTTGCATCGATATTATTATCGGCAAAGGGCCGGGAGCGCGCACCATGCGCCTTAATTTGCCGCCTTTTACCTTAATAGGCGCAACTACCCGATCGGGAATGTTATCTGCGCCTTTGCGTGACCGTTTTGGCATGATTTTTCGCTTGGAGTATTATAACGAACAAGAATTATTGCAGATAGTTAAACGCTCGGCGGGTTGTTTGCGAATTGAGGTTGACGATGAGGGCGCGCTTGAGGTTTGCCGCCGCAGTCGTGGTACTCCGCGTATTGCCAACCGCCTGTTGCGCCGTTTGCGCGATTATGCCGAAGTTGACGGCAGCGGCATCATAACCAAAAATATTGCCGAAGCAGGCTTGCAACAATTAGGCATTGATCCCTTGGGCTTGGATATTACCGATCGCAAGGTGATGGAGGCTCTGTTGGTTAAATTTTCCGGCGGTCCGGTCGGCTTAGATACGATTGCTGCCAGTATATCCGAATCGCCCGATACTATTGAGGATGTGTGCGAGCCATATCTTTTGCAGCTTGGCTTTGTTCAGCGAACTCCGCGCGGCCGTTGCGGGACATTAGAGGCTTATAGGTATTTTGCATATCCTATACCGCCTAATTTGGCTGTAAATTCTGCGGTTGCTCAGGTAAGTATATTCGGAGATGAATAGAAATGAATAAAATACTCATACATTCTTGCTGTGGACCTTGTTCTGTCAGTTGCTTTGATTTTTTAAAGGCTGAAGGCAGGGAGTTTTCATCATACTTTTATAATCCCAATATTCACCCCTGGAAAGAATATGAGGCTCGTTTTGACAGTTGGCAGACACTATGTAACGAAATGAATGTAGAGGCTATCGGCAAGAAGGATTATCCTTTAGAAAGCTGGCTGGCCGCCGTTAGCAGCGAGCCGGCCAACCGCTGTTCGTTTTGCTATCAAAGCCGTTTGCAGGCAACTGCTAAAAAGGCCAAAGAATTGGGATTTAAGGCTATTACTACTACATTATTGATTAGTCCCTATCAAAACCATGCATTGATTTGTGATCTTGCACACAAGGCTGCAGAAACCTTAGGTTTGGAATTTTATTATTATGATTTTCGCCAATTTTTCCGTCAAGGACAAAATAAAGCCAAAGAGCTTGGATTGTACCGCCAAAAATATTGCGGCTGCATTTACAGCGAAAAGGAGCGTTATTTAAAAAAATGACCAATACGCTAAATGCCAAAATCCTTAAAATGTTATTGTTAGTTCCGGCGTTTATTTTTTGTTTTTCTACTTATGCCCAAGCTGCCGATGTGCGTGTTTTAATCGGCACTGAAGCCGTTAACCAGCAATATGCGATAACGGGGACATACCAAGCCATTGATCTGTTTACGGGACAGGCAGTTGCCGAATTTCCGTCGGGCTGCACAATAACGGCCAAGCGCGAAGGGCCGACAATTTATTTGTTGCAAGACGGACAACAAACAGCAGCTTCGTCTGTTGGTTTTAGCGTAACTCCGCAGACCAACGAGGGTCGTATTCGTTATAATTCTTTAACCTATCGGGGCGGCTTTATTGCCATTAAAACAAACAGCGGAACGGGCATTTTGCCTGTAAACCTTATAAATATTGAAAATTATCTTTATGGGGTTATCGGTTACGAGATGGGTTTTAGCGTAGATGAGGAAGCTTTAAAAGCACAAGCGGTTGCTTCCCGGTCTTATGCGCTGGCATCTGTTTCGCCGGCCAATAGGTTTTATGATATAAAAAATGATACCAGCTCTCAAGTGTATAAAGGTACAATGGGAGAGGCTCAGGAGGTAATAGCTGCTGTCGATGCTACGGCCGGTGAGGTAATATTTTATGGCGGAGGCTCAAAGCCGCAGGTAGTTATGGCCTATTTTTCAGCCAATGCCGGCGGACATACCGAAAGCGTTGCCAATGTATGGAATGGGGCAACAGCGGCCAATAGCTTTGCGGCGGTGTCTTCTCCTTATGATATTTACGCCAAAACCTTTGGCGAGGCCAACGGCTTATCCTGGCCGATACGGCAATACAGCTGGCAGGTTAATTATACGGCTGCCGAGTTAGAAAAAATCGCGGCCGACCATGGTAAAAATATCGGCACATTTATTGAACTGCGCACCTCAACAACAGGTGACGACGGCAAACCGACCGCCTCCGGACGAGTAACGAAATTGGAGATTGTCGGCACCGGCGGCAGCATTACGGCCAGTAAAGATAATATCCGTACCTTTATGGGCGGCCTGCGCAGTACGCTGTTTACAGTTGTTGCCAATGCAGGCGTTTATTTAAAGGATAATTTCGGTACACTGGCAAAATCTGATAATTTATCTGAGCTGATGGCTGTCGGGTTTGGCGGTGAACCGGCCAAAATTAATGAGGGCGCGGCAGATTTTTATGTTATCGACTCTGAGGGAGTGTCAACGCGCAGTAAAACAGCAAATAATGAGGGTGTTTCGCTGGTCGGTTACGGGCATGGTCACGGAGTGGGGCTTAGTCAATGGGGCGCGCGGGGAATGGCTGCCGAAGGGTATAATTACCGAGAGATAATAGAATATTATTACTGCTCAAATAGCGATTTTTATTTGGGAAAGCTGGAGGATTAAGCATTGGAAGTTAAGGATTTTGATTATGATTTGCCTGAGGAATTGATAGCGCAGGAACCGCTTTATCCTCGTGATGCCTCGAGGCTTTTGTATTTACAGCGAAGCGGCGGGCAAATTACCCATACAGTCTTTAATAAGCTGGGGGCTTATTTGCAAAAAGGCGATTTATTGGTTTTAAACGATACCAAGGTGCTGCCCGCCCGTATTTATGCACATAAGCCAACGGGGGCGCAAATAGAATTGCTGCTTTTACAGCAGGTTGGGTTAAATCAATGGCAAACTTTGGTTAAACCGGGTAAAAAAGCCCAAATAGGCAGCAAGCTGCTTTTTGATCTGCCTGATATAACTGCGGAAATAATTGATTACAGCGATGAGGGCAGCCGCATTATTCGTTTTGCTTATCAAGGTGATTTTTTTAAGCTTTTAGAAATGCTCGGCGAAATGCCCCTGCCTCCTTATATTAAAAAAAAGCTGGAGGATCAAGGGCGATATCAGCCTGTTTATGCCCGAGAGCGCGGCAGTGCGGCCGCGCCGACGGCCGGCCTGCATTTTACCGAGGAACTACTGGAACGCTTAGCCGAGCAAGGAATAGCCAATACCCGCCTGTTGCTTCATGTCGGCTTGGGCACTTTTCGCCCCGTTAAGGCGGAAAAGGTGGAAGACCACCATATGCATGCCGAGTTTTATCGTCTGACTGAGGAAGTTGCTGAGAAAATTAACAAAACCAAGCGTGACGGCGGCCGTATTATTGCCGTTGGTACGACCTCCTGCCGCACCTTGGAAACATTGGCAAAAGATGACGGTACGGTTGAGGCAGGGGAGGGCTATACGAGAAAATTCATTTATCCCGGCTATCAGTTTAAGCTTATTGACGGTTTGATTACTAATTTTCATCTGCCGAAAAGTACTCTTTTAATGCTGGTATCGGCTTTTGCGGGCAGAGAAAATGTGCTGGCCGCTTATCAGGAAGCTATTAACCAACGCTACCGTTTTTTTAGCTTTGGCGACGCTATGTTGATTATTTAGGAGGTAAAACCTTTGCCTATTCGTTACGAACTGATTGCCCAAGATGAAAAAACAGGAGCGCGCGCCGGTATTTTGCATACCTTGCGCGGTGATGTGCTAACACCTGTCTTTATGCCTGTCGGTACCTGTGCCACGGTTAAAACCGTTTCTCCCGATGAATTAAAGGAGCTGGGCGCGCAAATTATTTTAAGCAATACCTATCATTTGTATCTGCGCCCCGGTCATGAGTTGATTAAAGATTTGGGCGGGCTGCATAAATTTATGAACTGGGATCGTCCAATTTTGACTGACAGCGGCGGTTTTCAGGTCTTTTCTTTGGCCGATTTGCGCAAGGTGCAGGAAGACGGCGTACGCTTTCAATCGCATATTGACGGCTCCTATCACTTTTTTTCTCCGGAATCCGTTATGGAGGTAGAAGAGGCTTTAGGTGCGGATATCATTATGGCTTTTGACGAATGTTCGCCTTGGCCCTGCGATATTAAACAGGTCATTGCTGCTATGGAACGAACCGAGCGCTGGGCGCGCCGTTGTCAGGAGGCACACAAAAATCCGTCCCAAGCCTTGTTTGGTATTGCTCAGGGCGGACTGTATAAAGAATTGCGCTTAAAAAGCACACAGCAAATTGTTGATTTGGATTTTCCCGGCGTAGCAATCGGCGGTTTAAGCATAGGCGAACCCAAACCTATGCTGTATGAGGCTTTAGATTATTCCGTACCGCTGATTCCTGCCGCTAAACCTCGTTATTTAATGGGCGTTGGTTCGCCTGATTGTTTGGTAGAAGGCACAGCTCGCGGTATTGATATGTTTGACTGCGTGATGCCGACAAGAATGGCCCGCAACGGTACCTGTTTAGTGCCGGGCGGGCGGATGGTCTTGCGTAACGCCAAGTTTGAGCGTGATGAGCGGCCAATTCAAGAAGGCTGCGGCTGTTATGCCTGCCGTAATTTTAGCAGGGCTTATATTCGCCATTTGCTAAAATCAGAGGAGATTTTGGGTATTCGTCTGACGACTATTCACAACCTTTATTATTT
>JAQVWQ010000060.1 GCA_028709615.1 Clostridia bacterium
GCAGTTGTTTTTGCTCCCCTGGCTATGGCCTATAAGCTGCCTTCAACTACTGAGGCCGAACGCGAAGCTAAAGCTGAAGAGCTTGCCTTAGCTGCCCGTGATGCTGCTTTGGTGCCGATGGAAATTGCCGAAAAAACCTTCGCGGCAATGGAAATCACCAAGCGCATTTCCGAAATAGGCACGCGCCTAGCAATCTCGGATGCCGGTTGTGCCATGCACTTTTTAAAAGCTGCTCTTTGGTCGGCCCGCTATAATGTGCTTATCAATTTGCCGCTGGTAAATGATGAGCGATTCAGCAAAATGACCAATGATAAGCTGAATTATTGGTTTGAAGAGGCTAATAAGCTTTTTTCTGAGACCATAGAAAATGTAGAAAAATATTTATAAACAAAGAACTTAACAAAAAGAGAAGGTTATTTGCCTTCTCTTTTGTTGAATTTATTATCTATTAAGGAGCAACCCTATGATTAGTGAACGCGCGCAAATCACTTTAAACCGTCAAGTCGGTATCGATATTTGGCAGATGCGCTTACAGACTCCGCAAATTGCCAAAGCTGCCCGTGCGGGGCAGTTTGTGATGCTGCAATGTGGTACAGGCTTAGATCCTTTTTTAAAAAGGCCGCTTGGCATTCACGAAATCGCGGCTGATTTTGGGGTTATTACTTGTGTTTATCGCGTGGTCGGACGGGGCACCGGCTTGCTTAGCAAATTGCCTGTCGGCAGTCAAATAACTGTTTTGGGGCCCTGCGGCCGACCCTGGCCGCAGCTTAATGCGGCTAAGGCCGTAATTATCGGCGGCGGTATGGGGATAGCTCCTTTATTGCCTTTAGCCGAAGATTTATCCGCCCGTGGCAATACAGAAATCTATTTGGGTGCCAACAGCTCGGATGAACTTTTTGCTTTGGTTGATTTTGCTAAATGCGGAAATTTGCGCGTTGCTACTTTAGATGGCTCTGCGGGGGTCAAGGGTTTTGTTACCGAGCTTTTGCCCACCGATTTAAGCGCTACGGAAATATTTGCCTGCGGTCCGCTGCCGATGATGAAGGCTGTTGCTGAGCTTGCCGCCCGGCAAAACATTAACTGCTGGCTCTCATTAGAGGAGCATATGGGCTGCGGTATCGGTACCTGCATGGGCTGTGTGCGCCCAATTAAAGAGAATGATAAAATAGTTTATAAGCGGGTTTGTCGCGAAGGACCTGTTTTTAACGCAACGGAGGTGGTTTTTGATGACTGAGCTTGCTGTTAATTTGGCGGGGCTGACTTTAAAAAATCCCGTTATGACCGCCTCGGGCACTTTTGGTTTTGGCCGTGAATACGCTGAATTCTATGATTTATCCCTTTTGGGCGCTGTGGTTGTCAAAGGAACAACCTTAGAAAAAAAACAGGGCAACCCGCCGCCGCGCATTGCCGAAAGTATCGGCGGGATGCTCAATTCTGTTGGTTTACAAAACCCGGGAGCAGACGAGGTAATAGCTAACGAGCTGCCGTTTTTGCAGCAGTTTGCGACAATAAAAATAGTTAATATTGCCGGCGGTACAGTTGAGCAATATCGTGCGGTTGCCGAGAAAATTACCGCAAGCGGCTTAGCTGACGCTCTGGAGGTCAATATTTCCTGCCCCAATGTCAAAGCGGGGGGTTTGGCTTTCGGCACTGATCCTCTTGCGGCTGCGGAGGTTACCCGCGCGGTGCGCGCCGTTACTCCTTTGCCGATTATTCTCAAATTATCGCCCAATGTTACGGATATTGCTCCGATTGCCAAAGCTTGCGAGGCAGAGGGAGCTGATGGTATATCTCTTATAAATACTATTGCGGGTATGGTGATCGATTTGGATAATCGCCGCCCATTCTTTGCCAACAAGGTGGCCGGAATGTCCGGCCCGGCTGTTAAGCCTGTGGCTTTGCGATTTGTTTGGCAGGCGGCCCGTGCCGTTAAAATTCCGGTTATTGGTTTAGGGGGAATTATGACGGGTCGCGATGCCCTGGAATTTATGCTGGCGGGAGCTACGGCCGTGCAGATCGGTTCAGCAAATTTTTACGATCCCGCAAGCGCTCCGCGGATTGTGCGTGAAATGGAACAATGGCTTGAGGAACACCGGGTCAAAGATGTCAAGGAACTGATAGGGGCTCTTGAGGAGTAGAGTATATAAAGGGGGTAATTTAATGGCAATTAAAAAATTTAACCGTGTAATGGTTGCTAATCGCGGCGAAATTGCTATTCGTATTTTCCGCGCCTGCGCAGATCTAAAAATGCGCACGATAGCCGTTTATTCCAAAGAGGATATTTTAAATTTGTTCCGCACCAAAGCCGATGAATCTTATCCTCTTAACGAAACAAAAAGCCCTTTAGAGGCTTATTTGGATATTCCTTATATTATTAAATTGGCAAAAAATAAGGGTGTGGATGCGATTCATCCCGGTTATGGCTTTTTGTCGGAAAACGGGGAATTTGCTCGCGCTTGTGAACAGGCCGGTATAACCTTTATTGGCCCTCCCTCTGCGGTTTTGGATAAAATGGGTGACAAATTGAGCGCCAAGGAGCTGGCAAAAAAATGCGGTGTGGCAACAGTGCCCGGAAGCACCAAGCCTTTGGCAGACGCCGAGGAAGCTGAGAAATTAGCCGGTGAATACGGTTATCCCGTCATTTTGAAGGCGGCAGCCGGCGGCGGCGGCCGCGGAATGCGCCTTGTCCGTAACCAAAATGAAATGGCGGAAGCTTTTTTAATGGTTACCAATGAGGCAAAAAAGGCTTTTGGCAGCGAGGATATTTTTATTGAAAAATATCTGGAAAACCCCAAGCATATTGAGGTTCAGGTCATAGGTGATAATTACGGTAATATTATTCACCTTTATGAGCGGGACTGTTCGGTTCAACGCCGTTATCAAAAGGTTGTTGAGTTTGCTCCGGCCTTTTCGGTACCTGAGCAAAAGCGTGAGGAGCTGTACCGTGACGCTTTAAAAATTGCCAAGGCCGTCGGCTATATCAATGCCGGTACAGTTGAGTTTTTGTTAGATAATGACGGCAATCATTATTTTATTGAAATGAACCCCCGTATCCAGGTTGAGCATACCGTTACGGAAATGGTTACGGGTATCGATATAGTACAAACGCAGCTTTTGATTGCTCAGGGCTACGCTTTGGACAGTCCGCAGATCGCTATTCGCTCGCAGCAAGAAGTAACCTGCAACGGTTATAGTATTCAATGCCGCGTTACTACCGAGGATCCGCGTAAAAACTTTTTACCCGATACGGGAAAAATTGCCGCTTACCGTTCAAGCGGTGGTTTTGGAGTGCGTTTAGATGCCGGTAACGCTTATCAGGGCGCAGTTATTACTCCTTATTACGACAGCCTGCTGGTCAAGATGACTTCGCATGACCGCACCTTTCAGGGGGCGATTAACCGCGCTTTGCGTTCTATCCAAGAGATTCGTATTCGCGGCGTAAAAACAAACATTGTTTTTGTCAGTAATATTTTAAATCATCCTGTGTTTGTCGCCGGCAGATGTCATGTTAATTTTATTGATAATACTCCCGCGCTTTTTGATATGGTAATGGAGCGGGATCGGGGCACCAAGGTTTTGCAATACCTTGGTGATTTTGCCGTAAATAATCCCTGCGAAAAGGCCGTTTTTGATAAACCGCGGCTGCCGCAGGGCTTTGATGAGCAGTCTCCCCCCGCCGGCCTTAAGCAATTATTGGACGCCAAAGGGCCGGAGGCCTTTTGTAAATGGGTTTTAGAGCAGAAAAAGCTGCTGATTACGGATACAACAATGCGCGATGCTCACCAATCCCTGCTGGCGACTCGTATGCGTACCCACGATATGCTGGCGGTCGCTCCGGCTACCGCTCATATCTTAAAAGATGCTTTTTCGTTGGAAATGTGGGGCGGCGCAACCTTTGATGTGGCTTACCGCTTTTTGCATGAGAGCCCCTGGGAGCGCCTTGATGAACTGAGGCAAGCTATACCCAATATTCCTTTTCAAATGCTCTTTCGCGGCGCTAACGCGGTCGGTTATACCAATTATCCGGATAATTTAATTAAAGAATTTATTCGTGAGAGTGCCGCATCGGGCATTGATGTTTTTCGCATTTTTGATTCATTAAATTGGCTTCCCGGTATGGAGCTGGCCATCGAAGAGGTTATTAAATGCGGCAAGCTGGCAGAGGGTACGATTTGTTACAGCGGGGATATTTCCGATCCTAAGCGCGATCGCTATCCGCTTGAGTATTATATTAACAAGGCTAAAGAGCTGCAAAAACGCGGAACGCATATTTTAGGCATTAAAGATATGAGCGGACTGTTAAAACCTTATGCCGCTAAAAAGCTGGTAACGGCTTTAAAAAATGAAGTGGATATTCCCATTCATTTGCATACGCACGATACCTGCGGCAATCAGATTGCCGCCTTGATGCTGGCCTCGGAAAGCGGTTGTGATATTGTTGATTGCGCTATTTCCTCGTTGTCCTCTTTAACCTCGCAGCCTTCTTTAAACTCGCTGGTAGCCGCTTTAGAGGGCAGCCCGCGCGCTACGGGTATGGATATTTTACAACTGCAAAAGCTCAGTGATTACTGGGAAGATATTCGTCCTATGTATCGTCAGTTTGAATCCGGCTTGACCGGCCCCGCTACCGATATTTATCGCTACGAAATCCCCGGCGGCCAATACACTAACCTTAAACCGCAGGTCAAGAGCCTTGGCTTGGGGCATCGCTTTGAAGAGGTAAAAGAAAAATTTTATGAAGTCAATCAGATGCTGGGGGACATTGTTAAGGTTACTCCCTCATCTAAAATGGTCGGCGATCTGGCGATTTTTATGGTGCAAAACGATTTGACGGCCGATAATATTGTTGAAAAAGCTGCTCATATGGCTTTCCCCGATTCCTCTATCAGCTATTTTAGCGGAATGATGGGTCAGCCCGATTGCGGCTTTCCTCAAGAACTGCAAAAAATAGTTTTAAAAGGCCAAGAGCCGATTACCTGCCGTCCCGGTGAAATGCTGCCGCCGATAGATTTTGCTGCGCTTGAAGAAAAAATCAAGGAGATAGGCGCTTCCGAGCCGGGCAGTATGCGCCGCAGCGTCATCAGCTACGCTCTTTATCCTAAGGTTACACAGGATTATTTAAAACACCGCAATACCTATGCCGATCTGAGCCGTATCGATACCTCGGTGTTCTTTATGGGGCTTGCCCCGGGAGAAATAACCGAAACCACCATTGCCGACGGTAAAACCCTGGTAATTAAGTATGTGGGCTTAGGCGAAATGAATGACGACGGCACACGCACGGTAATTTTTGAACTGAACGGCGCCCGTCGTGAAATTGCCGTTAAGGATAATTCGGCGGTTGTTTCTCAAACGCAGGCTATTATTGCCGATCCTGACGATAAAATGCAGGTTGGCACCTCGCTGCCGGGACTTGTATCAAAAATTCTTGTTAAAGAGGGCGATGAGGTAGAAGAAAATCAAACCCTGGCTATTATCGAAGCTATGAAAATGGAAACCTCCGTTATGGCCGCTGCTCGTGGACGAATTGCTAAAATATATGTTAAAGAAGGCCAAATCGTTCGTCCCGGTGAATTGCTGATAGAGATGAAATAAGATTTTTATAAAACGAAAATCCCCTCCGTTATCCTCGGAGGGGATTTTTCGTTTTGCTCAAACTTTTTTAAGAGGGTGAATAAAAATGGAGATTAAAAAATGGAGATTAAAAAGGTGGGTGTTGTAAAAAGCTTATTGAGGTGTTGATTCCCTTAAAGTAATGCTCAAGGTTTTGGTTGAGCCGTCCCGTTTGACGGTGGCCTTAATCAGATCGCCGGGACTGTGCTTTTTTAAAACATCGGAAACATCGCTGAGAGCTTTTATTTCCGTTCCGTCCAGCGTAACGAGCATATCACCTTCCTGTAAGGGGCAGTTAGGAACATTAACGGCATAAACATAAATACCTGCCTCGTAGCGCTGCTGCTGTGGGTAATAGTAATAGTACCCGGAATCGGCTACCTGTGTCAGCGTTACGCCGATAACGGCGCGGCCTGTGACATAGCCATTATCTATCAGATCATTGATCACGCTTTTGGCATCATCAATGGGGATAGCAAAGCCTAAGCCTTCAATTCCTATGCCGGAGCTTTTGGCGTTTACAATGCCTACAAGCTCGCCATACATATTAAACATTCCGCCGCCGGAGTTGCCGCCGTTGATTGCAGCATCTGTTTGCAGCAAATTCATCGTTTGGTTATCAATGGTAATTTCGCGGTCAAGGGCAGAAATAATACCCTTTGTTACGGTACCGCCCAGTTTGCCTAAAGGGTTGCCGATAACGACAATTTCTTGCCCTAAGACCAGCTGGCTGCTGTTGCCCAAGGTGGCGGCGGTAAAGCTTCCGCCATTGATTTTTAAAACAGCTAAGTCAGATTGTGAGTCCCTGCCGATCAATTTGGCGGAGTAATCAGTGCCGTCGGTTGTACGGACGGTGATTTTTTGCGCACCTTCTATTACATGGGCATTGGTAACAATATAACCGTCGGTATTGATAATAACGCCGCTGCCCGCGGCTTGGCTTGTATATCTTTGTCCCCAAAAGCTGGCGGTTATTTCGGTGTTTATTTCCACCACTGAGTTAGCGGTCATTGCCGCAACTTGCACAGCGGTGAGCGGCTCGCTGTTGTCGGTTTTAAGCGGATTTTTATTTGTTAAGAAGCCGGCTTGATTAATTTCATTTTGCGTGCTATTGTTGGCAATTTGGTTTGTTGTTGCGTTGTCAAGTCCGGCGAGAGCAAAGTTGGCGCCGAGAAATCCGCTAAAAAGCGCAACAAACAAAAAGGCGAAGGCTAATATTAAATTTTTCATTGGTTTAGGCATCTTTTTGCTCCTTCCTTCTTTGTAGTTATCTTATGACTTTATTCTAAAAGTTATTTATGAAGAAAATACCACAATAAAATTAGCATTTTGTGGTATTTTTGTGTATTTTTGTTCATAATTGAGTTTTGCATTAAAATTCTTTATTTAAATATATTTTTGCTGCTATGTTATAGGATAATCCATAGCAAACCAAGGCACAAGGCAAAGAAAATACAGATAATAGCTTGACAAGCTGTGCAGAAGGTAATTGCAAGCCCGAATTTATGGCTATTTGAATAATCATAAATGGTACTAAAATTAAGCCAATCATTAATAACCTTCCATGCTCTATGCCAAATTTGTAAATTATGGGCAAGGTTACAGAAAGTAAGATCAAGAGAAAGGAGATCATTATATAAATTGAAGTAATAAACTCCCAGGGGTTGGTATCTTTAAACTGAGCTAACAGTAAAATCAGCAATACGGCTATGGCCGCGGCAAAACACATTAGTAAAAGCACCGTTAAATAGCGGGCCGCAACAATTTTGTTACGGCTGATAGGTAAGGTAAGGGCATAATTATCCCATGAACAGTATTTATCGAACGAGAAAGCCGATAATGATAAAATTGAGGCAAAAAAGAGGATGAAGCTTGATACGAAGCCTATTTGTCCGTTAAAAAAACCAAAAACCCCAACGAAGATTAAACTGAAAATCAGCATAGTACGCAAATTTTTCTTTTGCGTAAAAAAGTCCTTTAAAATTAATCCGATCATTATTTATCCCTCCTGACATGGTAGAGCATAATCTCATCAATTGTAGCCTTATCGACTGTTAGCTTGGGGTAGGCTCTTTTGATCGCTGCTTTGTTTTTAATCAGAGCCTCTATGTTAAATTGGTTTTTTCGTGTGCCCACAATCAGGCTTTTATCGATTAAAGACAGCTCCGATTGATCGCAACGCAAGATGCCGTATTGTTCTAACAAGCTGTCTTTATTTTGGCAAAAGACCAGCTCACCATTATTAATATAAGAGATATAGTCGGCAATTTGCTCTAAGTCGGAAGTGATATGAGAGGAAATGAGGATCGATTTTTCTTCATCCTGCACAAACTCCTGCAAAAGATCAAGTATTTCTGTCCGTACAACCGGGTCAAGGCCGGAGGTCGGTTCATCTAAAATCAACAGCCGCGCCGGACGCGATAAGGCAATAGCGATTTTTAGCTTAACCAACATACCTCGTGAAAAGCTTTTGATTGGTTTTGATGGTAGTTCAAACAGTTTGAGGTATTCGTAAAATTTTGCTTTATCAAATGCTTTAACTGTTTTTAGCATTATTAAACAAATTTCTTCGGGGTTTATTTCTTCATAAAAAAAACCTTTGTCTAAAACTATGCCTACTTGCTCTTTGATTTTTTGCTCGCAGGCAATATGGTCTTTGCCAAATATTAATATTTGGCCGCCGTCGATTTTAATCATATTTAGTATAGCTTTAATAGTGGTTGTTTTACCTGCGCCGTTTTCGCCGATCAAGCCCATAATTGCGCCGCAGGGCAGGTCAAAAGAGATGTTTTTTAGTGAAAAATCTTTGTAATGCTTGCTTAAATTACTGATTTGCAAATTATTCTCCATTATTGTTCCTCCTCAAATAGCACTGTTAAAACATCCTGCATTTCTTTTAAACTGACTCCTGCTAAACGACCTGCATAAACGGCCTGCGTTAAAAAGCTTTCCATATCCTTGAGCTTGTGCTCCTGTAAAAGAGCCAGATTGCCGCCGCTGACAAAACAGCCCTTGCCGGGAACATTGGTAATAAAGCCGTCGCGTTCTAATTCCTCATAGGCTCGTTTGGTGGTAATTACGCTGATACGCAGCTCTTTTGCTAAGTAACGCATAGAGGGCAGCATTTGCTCGGGCGCAAGTTCGCCTCTGGCGATCAGCTCTTTGATTTGCTCAGAAATTTGTTCATATATTGGTTTTTCACCCGAGTTGCTGATAATGATCTTCATTGGCCGCCTCCTGTCATACTGTATATATAGTATATATACAGTATAGTGATAAAATGAGCGTTTGTCAAGTATTAAAATAAAAAA
>JAQVWQ010000003.1:0-17392 GCA_028709615.1 Clostridia bacterium
ATGCCTGTGAGTTGCCGCCTTTTACAATAACCATAGACGGTTTAGGCAATTTTGGAGATTTATACTGGGTGGGAATAGAAAAAAACACTAATTTAAGCAATCTGGCCAACGATTTACAAAACAACTTGCGCTCCAAAGGCTTTGATATTGAAAAAAGAGCCTTTAAACCCCATATCACTGTGGCACGACAGGTAAAGGCCGAAAAAACTGTCTGCTTGACCGTACCTTCGACAACAATGACCGTCAGCCGAATTTCTTTAATGAAATCAGAAAGAATTAACGGAAAGCTGACTTACACAGAGCTTTACGGGCGAAAACTGTAATAAGGCTTGCTTTAAGAGCCTTTATGCAAAATAAGTGCTATGATTATTTTCATATTAGCTCTTTTTAACAGTTACCGGCATAGACATATTGCAGATATTGGCCGGCGATTTGGCTTAAACGGTAAACTGTTTCAACAGGTGTGGGTTTTTGATCGGCCATTTTATAGTGGGGAAAAAAGCGGCTGATATGCAAAGGAATCCGCGGATCAACGGAGGCCAGCCAATCTGCCAGCTTATGCATTTCCTCTTCGCTGTCGTTTTCACCGGGGATTATCAAGGTAGTTACCTCCAAATGACATACTTGAGCGGCCAATTTGATATTTTGCTTTACGGTAGCCAAATCACCGGCGATTTTTTGATAAAATATCCCGTTAAAAGATTTAAGGTCAATATTCAGGGCATCAATTAAAGGCAACAAGTCCTCAAAGGGCCGGCGGCAAAGCATTGCGTTAGTAACCAACACAGTTTTTAATGCCTGACTCCGCGCCAATAAAGCGCAATCCCGTACAAACTCATAACCAACCAGGGGCTCGTTGTAGGTGAAGGCTATGCCGATATTACCTTGAGGCTTTAATTCGACTGCCTTGGCAATCAGCTCTTGCGAGGTAATTTGCATCGCAGCAAAAGCAGAATCGGTCATAGAAATCCGGTAATTTTGACAAAAAGAGCAACGCAAATTACAGCCGTAACTGCCTGTTGAAAGAATATAACTGCCCGGATAAAAACGAGCCAAAGGTTTTTTTTCGATGGGGTCAAGGGCTAAAGCTGTAATTTTGCCGTAATTAGCACAAATTATTTTATCTCCGCAATTGATACGAGCGCGGCAAAATCCCGTTTGCCCTTCTTTTAATTGGCAATGATGCGGACACAAATCGCAGCTCAAGCTCATTTATGCCTCACCACCTCGAAACGAAACAGCTGCACAGGCTCGTTAGCGGCAATACCCGCTTTTTGCTTGGCAATAGCAATCTGTTGCTCAATGCTGTCAATACCCTCTAAATTGGGCAACAGCAAACCGCGTCTGCCGCCTGCTTGCACAATTACACCGTAGCGCTTAACATCCAGCTGCGACGGCGAGTTGATTTTTTCGGCTTCTCCCAAAACATCTACGCTGTATGAAAGCTCGGACAGCTCGCAAGCGTTAACAGGATTAAAACGAGGATCTTCTACGGCTGCGCAAACGGCGTTACGCATAATTTCTTTTGCTACACTGGAGGTCGTTGGCGCGATTGTACCTATGCAGCCACGCAGCTGACCGTATTTTTTTAAGGAAACAAAAACACCCGCTCGCGCAAAAAGCATTTGCGGTGGCAAATTTACAGGCAGCTCGGCTCTTTTTCCTGTTTTGATATAAGTTTCCAAGGACAAGCGCGCCAAGCGAACATACGCGTCCTCTGCCGCTTTTTGTTTCTCCAGCTTTTGCTGTTCTGCCAGCTCAAATTGTTTATCAAAGCAGCGGCCCTCGTCTTCACCTCTGACAATAAAAGCTGCGACGGCATAACCGACTCCGAAAGGGCCCTCGTAGGATAAAAGCTTGCCGTCCACAGCCTTTTTATCAAGAGCGCCGGCCATTATTCGCAAAGAACCCAACCCACACTCCCCTGCCGCCTCGGCTAATTTAGGCTCAATTGACAGCAACGAAAGAAAATCCCCTTTTGACAAAGCCTTAGTCACCTGCTCATCAAATTGCAAGCCTTCGGGTGCCAAGCCATAAGGGCCATCGGCCTTTAATTTATGAGAAAGATCACCGCTGGCAATAACAACTGTGCGACGGCCAAGAGCCGCGGCAGTTGAAGAGATGCATTTACCCAAGCAATAATGCTCAAGCGGCGATAAGCCTGATAATCCTACCCTTACAAGCCGGTAATTTGCATAAACCTCATTTAAATAATACAATGGAATAATTGTGCCGTGGTCTAAAGCTTTATCGCGCTCTCCTTGTGTTCCCGCAGGAATGCCGGCTGCAAGTGCCGTTTCTGAGAGCTTATTAACAAAA
Organism: Clostridia bacterium; assembly: GCA_028709615.1. Classification (GTDB taxonomy): domain Bacteria; phylum Bacillota; class Dehalobacteriia; order UBA4068; family UBA4068; genus JAQVWQ01. The sequence goes on from JAQVWQ010000003.1 coordinate 2,320, forward strand.
ATCTGATCATAGTCAGCCTTGATTTTAACCTCAGGGGCTCCAAAGCGGCGCAGACTGCCTGTTGCTTCCGCTCCAGGAGAAATATGAAAATAATCGGCGTACAAAATACTGTGGGGGCTGGTTATAACGACTGTATCCGGACTCAAAACCGCAATTTTATGCATTACGCTGCGGTAAGCATCAATGGTCTTTTGAATTTGCTTTTCTTGGCCCTGACCTACCTCCGCAAGAATTACAGGCGGATGAGGAACGGCAAAAGCCGCCAAAATTGCCATTTTTAAACCCTCCTCGTTAGTTCTGATTATTTTATATTATATCACCGTTAATGTCTTAGATACAAGAAAAAACCGAGCTTATGCTCGGTTTTACTTTATATGTATTTAATAGCAATCGCAGCCACAGGCAGGGAAAGGGCATTGGGGCAACCTAAACAAAAACCTCCGCTGCCAATAGCAGCGGTGAGTCTTTTTTTTATTAAATGCAAGCCTGCGGCGATTTGCGGCAAAGCCAAATCAAATGACCGCCTTGCTGATTATTAATACAAAGCCTGCCTTTTAGGGTTGAAAGGGCAGCAGCTTAAGCAGCGGTTTGTCGCCCAACAGCTCTTCTGCTGCCCTGCTTTTTATCTTTTGCTATTAAATAAAATCAGTTTAACCCTTATGCAAGCTACTTGATGTTATTAAGCTTTTTTATCAATATTATGTACTATAAAAATTATAAACCAGCCATATATAAAAAACAAGTGTTTTTGTTCTATAATAATAAATAATTATTCGGCATTGCGGAATGTTGCTTGTCAAAAAAGCTGTTATTTTGATATATTTTATGATATACTGCAATAAAAGGAGGTTTAATCTTGTGGAAAAATCCGTTAACAAAGTACATTCCGTAGCTAAAGCTATGCATCTGCTGGAATTATTGGAAGCCGGCCCATTAAGCCTCAGAGATCTGTCCCAACAAAGCGGCTGGCCTAAAAGTACGGTTCACGGCTTGTTAAACTCTATGAGAGAAAGCCGCATAATTGAACAATCCGAAAATGACGGCCGTTATCGGTTAGGCCTGCGTCTTTTTGAGCTGGGCAGTAAAATCAGCAGCTCTTGGGATATTACGGCAATCGCCCGCCCTCATATGCAAAATATTGCTTTACAAACGGGACAATCCGTTTATTTAACAATGCTTGACCGTAACGAGGTTATGCTGATGGATTATGCCGACAGTGGCGGCCCCCTGCGCATAAGCGCTGATAAAGGCAGCCGTTTTCCCGCTTATTGCACCGCTCCCGGCAAAGCTATTATGGCAAATTTATCGGGCTACGAGGTACAAAGCATCTTAAACAAGGGTTTGTTTGCCTACACTCCTCATACTATTTTATCCGCTCAAAAAATGAAAGATGAATTACTGCTATGTAAAAAGCAAGGGTACGCCGTTGAAGACGGTGAACACCGAATTGGATTAAGAGCGGTAGCCGCGCCAATTTTTGATGTTAGCGGCAAACCGAAATGGGCAATCAGCGTTATTGGTATGTTTCGCAGAATAAGCGATGACGGCTTTATTGCCGCCAGAGAAGCCGTTATCCATGCCGCCGCAATAATTTCCGACGATTTAGGCTATCGCTCTTTAAAGGTACATAATAAATAGTTTTATATACATTTTTTTCGATACTATTGACAATTAACAACTAATGCGTTTAAAATGGTGTTATAAAGATATTTAATATTTTTCTTTATATAAACTTAATATATATCTTCGATTTACTTAATTCTAAAGCAAAAGGCCATGATTAGTAAACGATAGGGTACAGCCGGAAACGACTGTGCCTCCCTTTGGAAAGAAGATTTTAACAACAGCAGTCTTTCTCCAGGGGGTAGTGGGCTGTTTTTTTGTGTCGTAAAAGGAGAGTTTATATGGATTTTAGACAAATAATATCTTTTGTAGAGGTTGCCGATTTAAAAAGCTTCTCTAAAGCCTCAGAAAAACTTTTTATAACTCAACCAGCCGTCACCAGCCAAATTCAAAAGCTGGAGCAGGAGCTGAAAACAGACTTATTTGACCGTTCGGGCAGAGCCGTTTGCTTGACCCCGATGGGGCAAGTATTTTATAAATACGCCAAAGAAATGATTAACATAAAATCATTTGCTACTTATGAGCTTAGCCAGCTTAAAGATACGGTAAACGGCACTTTAGTCATCAATGCCGACAGCGACTTACAGCAATATTTTTTACCAAAGCTTATTAAAAACTTTTTATATCTTTATCCAAATGTATTTTTTGAAATCAACGGCAGTGACAGCCATAGCGTGATAAGAGAAATTGAAAACGGTTACTGCACTTTAGGTATTATCGACGAAAAAATCAAGTCTTCTAATCTGGATTATACAGAACTGATTTCCGATGCAATAGTGCTGGGCTTACCACCCTGTTATAAACACCGATACAGCCCATACTCCGTAATTGATACAGATACCCTGAAAAAACTCCCACTTATTTTTTGGAACAATAGCATCAGCCGCCAACAAGACTTAGAACAGCTTTTAGAAAAAAACAATTTAATCAAGTGCCAATTAAAGGTCATAGCCCAGGTCGGCTCAACAGACACAATGAAGAGTATGATTAAAACTGAAATCGGAGCAGGCTTTATCTCTCAAACCGCTATCGAAAAGGAAATTGAAACGGGACAAATAATACCTGTTTTTGTCAATGATCTAAATCTTGACCGCACTATATATTTAGTTACTCATAAAAACAGGCATTTATCTGTAATAGGTAAACATTTTAAAAATTTTTTACTGGAAAACACTAAGTAATAAAAAAGGCGGTGGTAGCTACACCTGCCACAGCCTTTTTTATTGTTATTCACAGCTGTAAAGCAAAATATAATCGTCATCCGTTTTGCGATAAATAGCTGAAATATGTTCTCTATCAATCATATTTCGATAATCAAAATCATACTCGAGCTGCGCACATACGCCACAGCTTGATGAAAGACGACGAGGAACGGGCTGTAATTGGCAATCTATGCCCATTTTTCGCATAAAACGCTGAAATTTAATTGCTCCGGCATGGGCAAAAAACAGTATAATATAATTGCTCATTTTGTTGCGATAAGCGAAAAGGATTCGCTGTTTTGTTTTATCTTAACATCGTAGCCGCCCTCTTTAAGCAGTTCCTCAACACTTTGACAACGCGACTGGCTATCAACCAATATTTCCATTTCGCTATAATTGGCGGCGATTGCCTGCTTTGTTAACATTAGGGGCTGAGGGCATGATAAGCCGCAAGTATCTATGGTTTTCATGATTTTTTCTCCTTTCAAATTTTTAACCCTGTTCTTTTTTTAATAAACCGCTGTTAACAACCGAGATAATTGCCAAAACAACTACTACAATAAGCACGGCAATTTTCCCGTTAACCGAAGGGCCTGCCGGAGATGAAGCCAAGGCGAAATTATGACACATGGCCGCGCCCACAAGAAAACCAAAAATCGTTATAACCGAATCACTGTTACCCTCGCCGGACAAAACCAGCTGGCGAAAAGGACAACCGCCCAAAAGCACGCTGCCCCAGCCAACAACTACCATACCCAAGAAATTCCACAGGCCGTCGCTGTGCGCCACCGGCTGATCGGCAAAGCCAGGATGGAAGTAACCGAATGCAAAATTCATTATCGCAGCCGCAATTAAAATAGACAGAAAGCCCCATAATAAGTAGCCGCTTTTAAATAAAACCGCATCACGAATACCGCCAATCATACATAAACGCGTTTTTTGCCCAAGAAAACCGACAAATAAGCCAACTATCAAAGAAATAATAATCGGGGCAGACATAGAGCCCGGTCCTTCCGTACTGATTTTGATGAAAGACGGAGCAATTATGGCCAAAATCAACAGGCCCACTAAAACCAGGGGAAAAAGATAACCTTCAAAACTGCTGATGCTGTAATTTCTTTTTAAACTAAAGCCTTTATTAAGGAAAAATATACCACCAAAAATACCGCAGACAAAGCCAACAAGCCCAACGATCGCATTAAAATCGCCGCCGGCTATTCTCAAAACCATTCTGAAGGGACAACCGAGAAACATTAAAGCGCCGACCATTACTGCCATACCTAAAACAAATCTGGTAAAAGGAGCAGAGCCGCCTTTGGCTTTAAACTCTTTGGCCAGCAATGCCGCCGCAAACGAGCCCAAAACCAAACCGATAATTTCCGGCCTTATGTATTGAACAACCGCAGCATTATGCATTCCCAAGGCACCGGCAATATCCCTGATAAAACAGGCGATACAAAAACCCATATTGGCCGGATTTCCTAATTTAACCAATAAAACCGAAAGAATGCCTATTAACAAACCAACTGTGATAATACCAAAATTTTTTTTCAAAACCAATACCTCCTTAAAATAAATTAAACCCACCGCTGCCGACTATACCAAAAAGCATCTTAACTTGTAAAGAGAAATAACTAATAACTATTCACTGTTATCTTTTTATAAATTTATCTAATATTACTTTTTTAAATTATTAAACTCTGTTTAAATGAAAAAAACAGAAAGGAGCCCCAATCAATGATTTATTTAGATAACAGCGCCACCAGCTTTCCCAAGCCTCCGCAGGTTATTGCGGCGGTCAACGAATATATGACCAAGGTCGGCATCAACATTAACCGCGGGACATATTCCTTATCGTATTTAGCTGAGGATTTGGTATATGAAACACGCGAGCTTTTAGCCGATTTTTTTAATTATGAGAATCCCGACAATGTAATATTTACCCGCTCCGTAACCGAAAGCCTTAATACCCTGTTATTCGGCTTGCTCAAGGACGGCGACCATGTCGTTGTATCCTCTTTAGAGCATAATGCCGTCATGCGCCCCTTAAACGCCTTAAAATCCCGCGGCATAAGCTTTGACCGAGCCGCCTGTGACAATGACGGAAATTTAGATTTGGCGGATTTTATAATAAAAATCCAAAAAAATACGCGCGCCGTAGTTATGACGCACGCTTCCAATGTTTGCGGAACGGTACTTGATTTAGCTGCTGTCGGCGCTATCTGCCGGGCAAATAACATCTTTTTTATTGTCGATACCGCACAAAGCGCAGGCAGTATCCCTATTGATATGAAATCTCTGCAAGCTGATGCCCTAGCTTTTACGGCCCATAAAGGATTGCTTGCTCCTCAAGGTTTGGGCGGCTTTATTGTTAACGACCGCTTAAACGCCGAGCTGAAGCCATTTATTTACGGAGGCACAGGCAGTATCTCGCATCTAGAAGAACAACCCGAATTTATGCCCGACAAGTTTGAGTCCGGAACCATGAATCTCCCCGCAATTTACGGTCTTAACGCAGCATTAAAATATATAAAAACTACAAGTCTTCAACAAATCTATGCTCATGAAAACAAATTGACAGGACTCTTACTTGATGGTCTGCAGGAAATTAACGGTATTAGTGTAATTGGCCGCCATGATTTATTATGGCGGACAGCCTGTGTCAGCTTGACTGTAAGCGGTAAGGATATGGGCGAGGTGGCACACGATATAGGAAACAGCGCCGGAATTATGGTACGCTGCGGAATACACTGCTCCCCATCAGCCCACAAAGCTTTAGGTACCTATCCTGACGGCACAATCAGAATCAGCATAGGCAGCTTTAACAACAAGCAGGATATTAAAGCCTGCCTTGATTATTTTAACGCCTTAATGAAATAGGAGGACAAGCCCATGTGGCAGCTTTATGATGCTTTGATTGAAGGAATACCGGCTGATATAAAAATCCGTAATTTGACCGAAGGATTGCTGCGAAACCTGGTAATAGCCGATAACGCCGGTATCGCTTCAAAAACCCCCTTTGAACCGCAACAAAGCTTTGAACTTAATACTTATCTGGGACGGCCTCTAAAAGATTTGGCTTCTCAAGTAAAATCCTGGAATTTTGCCGACAGCTGCTGGGGCATGGCAGCAATAAACGCCTATTACAACGAAGATAGCAAACTGCAAAAAAACGGAGCCCGGCTATTTGCTGTTAGTGATTTAACCAGCGGCGATGTTTTTGAGGAGTATCTGCCGCGTCTAAAAGGCAAAAAAACAGCTCTTGTAGGGCACTTTGACCATGCAATAAAGCAACTGCAAAGTAATTGCCAACTGACAGTTTTTGAACGATTGCCGCAGGAAGGAGATTTGCCCGATACAGCAGCAGAATTTTTGCTTGATGAGCAGAAATTTGTTTTTATTACAGGTATGGCCTTGACCAATAAAAGCTTACCCCGTTTGCTGCAACTTGCCCAAAATGCAGAAATTACGCTTGTGGGACCGTCAGTACCAATGGCAGCGGTTTTATTTGAGTTTGGCATCAAAACCCTTTCCGGTTTATCCATTTGCCATAATTCACTATGTCAAAACGCTGTTCAAGATAAAAACTGCGCCGCTATTTATCATTGCGGCAGAAAGGTAATTTATAAAAAACCCATATGATAAATTTTTAAATTTATATATTTTATAATTAAAAAACGATTAGGGCTAAGACAAAACCCTTGACTGACTCATCTTTGCATTATATAATTGTAATGAAATAATTTGATATTTTACAATCTTCGAGGCACCCTCTCTAAAACCATAAGGTCAAGAGCTGTGTCCGATAGGGTATAACAGGAAACTTTTATGCCTCCCATATTTGGAAAGATGATTGGCTAAAAAACAAGAAGAATAACAAGGATTTGTCGGAATCCCTGCTATTCCTCAAGTTTGGCCTGTTTGCGGTCTTCCCAAAAAAGGAAGACCGTTTATTACTTTAGAGAGGGTAATAAATCAAGGCCTTATTTATTATTATAGCCATATAACATAAAAAAGCAATTATAATTGTTCTTAATTTATATATATAAACAAATTGGGGGGAATGCTTTTTCAATGAAAAAAGACAGTTCATTAGGCCAATATACAGGTATTGAGATTCAGATAAGCGATAATTTGGACAAAGATAGCATTACAAACCAAATCGAGGCCGTTATAGCTGCCGTAGTCGAACGCTCATCTTTTACCGTCACTGAAGGCGCTGCGGAAGCCCAAGTCATATCAATGCTGGAAAATTTTAAACAGCAGCTTGCACCCAGCGGTTTAAGCTTTGAAGAGTATTTAAAACAATCAGAAAAAACCTATGAACAGCTCTTTAACGAATTAAAAATCATTGCTGTAGAAGTCATGAAAAAAGACGCTGCTTTAAACGCCATTACCAAAGCCGAAGGCATGACCGTAAACGACGATGATCTGCGCGGCAAAATCAGTGATTTTGCCCGTATCGCCGGCTGTTACCCTGAAGAAATGTATCAAGAGCTTGAAAAAAACGGAAGATTAGAGGCTGTATATAGAGAGATACTTTGGGAAAAAGTTATCGGTTTTTTGTTGGAAAACAATAGGTTTGTTTAAACATGGCAGTACACCCGCAACAAGGCAACGGGGATTGTCGGCTCCTGAGCTTATGCTCTAAACCTTTTTGCGGGAGCAAATAAAAAAACTTTAGAGAGGGTTGAAAACTGTATGGAAAGAAGGTTTATCAACATCAACGGTCTTCGCAGAGAGATTATCGTTGATCCTGAGGAGACATTAGTAAATGTTCTCCGTCAGCAATTGGGCTTGACAGGTACCAAATTGTCCTGCGGCGTGGGTCAATGCGGTGCCTGCAATGTCATTATGGACGGCAAGGTCGTTCGTTCATGTATCGTCAAAATGAAAAAGGTCCCCGAAGAAGCAAAAATTATTACCATTGAGGGTATCGGTACTCCCTTAAATATGAGTCCCGTACAAAAAGCCATGGGCAAAACCGGTGCTACCCAGTGCGGTTTCTGTATTCCCGGCTTTGTGGTAACAGCCACAGCCTTGCTTAACGAAAATCCCAATCCTACCCGTGAAGAAGTCAGAGCCGCCTTTGTCAAGGGCAACAACCTCTGCCGCTGCACCGGTTATAAACCGATTGTTGATGCAGTAATGGAAGCCGCAAAGGTCACAAGCGGCCAAGAACCTGAAAGCTATCTTGATTGGAAAATGCCCGCAGACGGAAAAATCTGGGGCGACTCGGTTATGCCCAGAGTATCTGCAGCCGATAAAGCCTGCGGTACTGCCCAATACGGCGCCGATATGGGCGTTCAGATGCCTAAAAACACCCTGCGCTTAGCACTTGTACAAGCTACCGTATCTCATGCCAACATTATTAAGGTTGATACCTCGGAAGCCGAAAAAATGCCCGGCGTAGAACGCGTTTTAACAGCCAAAGATGTTTTGGGCCGCAACAGAATTTATGGCTGCGTGCTTTATCCCTGGTCAAAAACAGACGGCTATGAAAGACCTATTCTTTGCGATGAAAAAGTCTTCCAATACGGTGATGCAATCGCCATTGTTGCCGCTGACACCGATGCTCATGCCCGTGCCGCTGCCGACAAAGTTGTTATTGAATACGAAGAATTACCCGCATATATGGATGCCATGTCCGCTGCAGCTCCCGACGCTTTGGAGATTCACCCCGGACAGCCCAATGAATTCTTTACACAGCATTTAATCAAAGGCGAGCCGATTGACGAGGTTTTAGAAAAAGCCGACCATATTGTATCAAATAATTTCTACACCTCTCGTCAGCCCCACTTAATTATGGAACCCGATGTCGGTTTCTCCTATATGGACGGCGATACCGTTGTTATTCAGTCCAAGAGTATCTCCGTTTATACCCACAAAGTCATGATCGCTTCCGGTTTAGGTGTTGAGATGGATAAAATCCGCATCATCCAAAATATGATGGGCGGTTCCTTCGGTTATAAGCTCTCCCCCACCATGGAAGCTCTCTGCGCTGTTGTTTCCATCGCCACCGGCCGCCCCGCCTATTTGGAATACGACTGCCATCAAACCTTAACCTACACCGGCAAACGCTCCCCCGTCTTTATGGATATGGCTTTAGCCGCCGATAAAAACGGTAAGTTCATCGGTTGCAAATCCGAATTTTACATGGATCACGGTCCTTATTCTGAGTTCGGCGACCTGCTGACAGTCAAAATTTTGCGTAACACCGCCCATGGCTATCATGTGCCTAATATGCAGGGTATCGGTCACGGAATGTTTACCAACCACGCTTTCGGTTCAGCTATGCGTGCTTACGGCGCACCGCAAGCCGAATTCTGCTCGGAAATTTTGGTTGACCAAATGGCCGAAAAGCTCGGTATGGATCCCTGGGACATCCGTAAACTGAATGTTTACCAAAATGAAACCGACACCTGCCCCACCGGCGACACCTTGCAGGAATTCCCCCTGCCCGGTCTGCTTGATATGATCAAACCTAAATATGAAATGATTAAAGCCCGTTGCGCCGAAAAGAATGCTAACAGCACCGACTTTAAATACGGCGTCGGCTTAGCTGTGGGCTGCTACAATGTCGGTCGTGACTCCGCCGATGCAGCCGGTTCAACAATCGAGCTTAATCCCGACGGCTCTGTGACCATCCGCAATACTTGGGAGGATCACGGACAAGGCGGCGACCAAGGCGCTTTGCAAACAGCTCACGAAGCTCTTCGCGAAACCTTAGCACTCCGTCCCGATCAAATTCATTTAGCCTTAAATGACACCCTTCACTGCCCCAACAGCGGTCCTGCCGCCGCTTCACGCAGTCAGTTTATTGTAGGTAACGCCATTGTCCAATCCTGCGAAAAGCTGGTTGAGGCGATGAAAAAAGACGACGGCACTTATCGCACCTATGACGAAATGATTGCCGAGAATATCCCCGTTAAATACGAAGGTAACTTTACTACTGCTCCCTTCTGCTCTAAGCTGGAAGAAAAAACCATGCAGTATAAACCTGTTGTAACTTACATGTACGGCGTCTTCCTTGCCGAGGTTGAGGTTGAACTTAAAACCGGTAAGGTTAAAGTTCTTTCAATGACCTCTGCTACCGACCATGGTATCATCGGCAACAGGCTCTTAGTTGAAGGCCAGGTCTGTGGCGGCCTTGTTCAGGGTATCGGCTTTGCCCTTACCGAAGACTTTGATGATATTAAGAAGCATTCGACATTGCGCGGTGCCGGCATGCTTCCTATTAAAGATGTTACCGACGATATCGAAATTATGTTCCAACAAACCTTCCGTAAAAATAGCGCCTTCGGTGCTGCCGGCTGCGGCGAGCTGCCTCATACCGCCCCCGCTCCTGCCATTATGAACGCTATTTATAATGCTTGCGGCGCCAGAGTCACCTCGCTGCCCGCACGCCCCGAGAAGGTTTTGGCAGCTATGCCCAAATAAACTGATTACTTCCCCCTCATTTCTCTAATAATACTGTTTATCCTGCGCCCGAGCTTTCCTCACGGGCGCAGGTTTACAAATTAAAACATGCTTTTAAAATATAACCGGAGATAACTTATATGACACTTGATTCAAAAGGTATTCATGATATTGGCCAACCTTGTCTTGAAGCAAACGCACCTTATTGTGTGGCCGCCTGCCCTTTGCATGTCAAAGCCAAAGATATGGTAACCGCTGTTTCTAATGGAAATTTTGCCGAAGGATTAAAAGTTTTTCAATCCACAGCTGTCTTTGCCGGAATTATGGCATATATTTGCGACCATCCCTGCGAAAACAAATGCAAACGACGCGAGCTTGACGATAGTATAAATATCTCTCTTATTGAAAAAGCCTGCGCAGATTATGCTTACGATACACTAATCAAAGCGGATTATAAAATTACTAAAAAACAAAAAATAGCTGTTGTCGGCTCAGGGCTCAGTTCATTGACTGTAGCAATGCTCTTGGCAAAAAAAGGCTATTCTATAACAATTTTCGAAGCCGACCAAAAACCAGGCGGCAAGTTAAATGATTATCCTGAGGAAGTTCTGCCGAAAAAAGTTCTGCTTGCAGAACTCTCTTTGATAAAACAACCCGCTATCGAGATAAAATACGGCGTTACCGTCGGACAAGACATAACTCTTGAAAGCCTGCTTGAGAGTTTTGATTTGGTTTATTTGGGTGCGGGAGCAGACAGCAACTTAAAAGCGGGCAATTACAATCCCGCCACCTTGGTAACTGAAAATCCCCGCATTATTGTCGGCGGCGGAATGCTGGGACAAGAAGTGGCTTCTTCGCCTGCATTAACCTTTGCCTCGGCGCAAACAGCAGCCTTATCAATAGAAAGAACTATTCAAAAGGTTTCTGTTTCTGCCAACCGAAAAAATGAAAACGCATACGACAGCAAATTATATACAAACTTAGAATGGTATAAAAAGCAAGGGGAAATACTACCGGCAAACAAACACAGTTACAGTAAAGAAGAAGCTGTTGCCGAAGCAACTCGCTGCTTAAAGTGCCGTTGCGTTGAATGTATGCGAGGCTGTGACTATTTAAGTCATTATGACCAATACCCTGGCGATTGTATTAAATCAGTTGTAAAAAATGTAATTATTATGCAGGGCTGGGGCGTACGGATCGCCAACGACTTTATTAACAGCTGTAACCTTTGCGGTCTTTGTAAGGAAATGTGCCCTGTTGACATTGATATGGGCTTTGTCAATCGTGAAGCACGCCGCCTGATGTGGGAAGAAGAAAATATGCCCGCCACCTTACACGATTATCCCCTGCGTGATATGGAGTTTGCTTTAAGTGAACAAGCCGCCGTATTTAAACATCAACCGGGCTTTACCTCAAGCCGCTACCTGTTTTTTCCCGGCTGTCAAATGGCTGGCTCGATGCCACAAACACTAACAAAAACCTACCGTTTGCTAACCGAACAATTAGCTGGCGGTGTCGGCCTGCTGATCTCTTGCTGCGGCGCACCCGCTGATTGGGCAGGACGACAGGAAGTTACCGCAGAAATTTGGCAAGATATACGCGAAAAATGGCTGCAAACAAATAAACCTCAAATTATTGTTGCTTGCCCGGGCTGCCACAAAATTTTAAAAGAAGCCTTACCCGAAGCAGATCTTAAATTTATTACCGAAACGCTACTTGAGCTTGATCTGCCTAAAGCCAGCGCTATGCCCGCCGAATTTGCCTTCCACGACCCTTGTACAACACGATACGAAAAAGAGATACAAGACAGCGCACGACAGCTCGCAATTAATACGGGCGCAGGCCTTCACGAACTGGAATTTAACCACAACAGAGCTAAATGCTGCGGCTACGGCGGACTTCAATACCATATTAACCCTGATTTAACCGGTGAAATAATTAAAAAACGCATAGCGCAAAGCCCCTTGCCTTATCTAACCTCTTGCAGTAACTGCCGCGACTTTTTTCTAAAATATGACAAGGATAGTTATCATGTATTGGAGCTCATTTTTGGAAAAGAACGGGCCATTAGCGGAGAGCTTTATTCGCTGACCGATTTTTCCGAGCGGCGTGATAACCGCCGCGAATTAAAACGCAGGCTTTTACAAGAACTTTGGCAGGAGGATGCCTCTATGACAGTACCCGATTATAAAAGTATCAAGTTGATAATCAACGATGAAATACGCGAAAAAATGCACGATCAGCATATTCTTATTGATGATTTGCAAGAAGTAATCTACTTTGCGGAAAAAAACAACCGTAAAATGCTTAGCCCGGAAACAGGTTACTTTGTAACAGGTAAACGCTTAAAAATTATCACATACTGGGTAGAATATATCACAGAGGGCGACAGCTATGTGATTAAAAACTGCTATTCGCACAGAATGCAGGTACTAACCGACACTATTTAATTGGAGAGCAAATATGAAAATGATTTGTCTGCGTTGCCAAAAAGAGATGGTTGAAAAAATTGTTGATATTTGCTTTATGAAAAATATCAGCCCCACCCCACTTTTGGTTTGCCCCGATTGCGGACAGGTTTTTCTGTCTGAAGAAGTACAGAAAAACCTTTCACCGACAGAGGCCGTTTTGGAAGGACATTTTTGCAATCAGGAAACCGCCGGAGAATACTACAATATGCTGTCCGGAAAAAGACAGCGGTAAGGAAAACCCATGGAAATAGTCAGAACTGAAGAGGTTAATATCTACTGCTTAAAATGTCAGGAAAAAATGGTCTTACAAAAAGCAGAAGTAAATTACCGTAATTATTATTATCCCGTTGAACTAATGACCTGCCCTAAATGCGGCCAAATATATGTTTCCGAAAAAGTCCAACAGAAAATGATTTTGGTACAAGAAAACCTGGAGGAAAAATAATGCCATCTTTGCAGGATAAATGGATTGCCAAAATTATCCGCGGCAAAGAAGACCAAACCCCTTTAACACGCAGTGAAATTGAAAATTACCAGCTGCAAAAAATCCGCGAACAAGTAAGCTATGCCAAGCAAAACAGCTATTTTTACGGCGAGCTTTACAAAGATTTAAATCCCGACGAGCTGTGCTCGTGGTCTGATTTTTACCGCCTGCCATTTTTGACAGCCAATGATATAAGCGAACGCGGACCGCATTTTTTATGTGTACGACAAGATGAAATAAGCCATGTGGTTACCATGCAAACCAGCGGAACAACGGATAAACCTAAAAAAATTTATTTCACCGATGAAGATATTGAGCTGACAGCTGACTATTTTCATAATGGTATGTATGAAATGTGTACTCCCGAGGATGTGTTTTTAATTTTGTTGCCTGCGGCGATGCCAAACTCCGTGGGGGATATTCTGCGCGTGGGTATGGAGCGGCTGGGAGCAAAGGTTATACCTTACGGTCTGCCGGACGATTATGATAAAGTATTGGATATAATCGAAAAACAAGGCGTAAGCTCGGCTGTTGGCAACCCAATTCAACTTTTAACCTTAGCCGAACTGGGACTAAAGCAAGGATTAAAGCTGCAATTAAGCAGCGTATTGCTTTCAACCGACTATGTGCCGCAGGCATTAAGCAAGCGCTTAAATAAAATTTGGAATTGCAAGGTTTTTGAGCATTACGGTATGACAGAAATGGGCTTAGGCGGCGGAATTTTTTGTCCGCAGCTTAGAGGTTATCATTTTAGAGAAAACGACCTGCTTTTTGAAGTAGTGGATAATAATGGCTCTCCCCTGCCTGACGGACAATGGGGAGAATTAGTCTTCAGTACCTTAAATCGTCGCGCTATGCCCTTGATTCGTTACCGCACAGGAGATATGGGTCGGTTTTTAACAGCTGCCTGCCCTTGCGGAACCCCCTTGAAAACAGCCGAGAGAGTTAAAGGCAGAATTAACAACACACTGCCATTTTCCATAGCAGAATTAGATGAAATTATATTTGCCATTGACGGTATAGTAAATTACCAAGCAAGCGCACACAAACAAAAATTAGAATTTTTTATAGAAAGCACATGTTCTATTAAAAACAGTTATACCGAACGCTTAATCGCAGGAATTAACAAAGCGATAAAGAACAATTTTACGGTAAATGTTAAATACAGGCAATTAACACCCGTGCCTGCTCTCGCACTTACAAAAAGAAAAATATTAATCACGGAGGAATGACAATGCCGACCATTGATGCTAAGGGATGGATTTGCCCGAAACCTATTATCGAAACAAAAAAACTGCTTGACATTATGCCTGAAGGCAAGGTTATTACAATTGTGGATAACCGCATTGCCGTTGACAACCTCACCAATTTTGCCCAAAGCAACGGGTTTGAAGTAGAGGTTGTAAATGAAGGCGGAGACATTTTTCGCGTAACCACTACCAAAACTATCGGCAGTGGTAAAACAGGCGGGGTAGATAACGATAATTTACTGATTTGTATTACATCTAATCTTTTTGGGGTAGGCAGCGAAGAGCTTGGCTCTAATTTAATGAAAGCCTATATTTATGCATTAACCGAAACCACCAAAAAACCCAAAACCTTATTATTTATTAACAGCGGAGTCTTTTTAACCACAGAAGGCTCTGAGGTCTTAGAAAGCTTAGAGGTTTTAGAAGCCCACGGAGTGGAAATTTGCTCCTGCGGGGCTTGCTTAAATTTTTACGACCTGACAGATCAATTAAAAATTGGTACTATCTCAAATATGTACGCTCTGGCAACTAAGATGAACGAAGCAAGCAATACTATAAAAATATGAAAAACGATTACTTTTTTGTAATGGCTTTTAATTCAACAAGCCATAGTATTCAAACAGA